>CAJXXI010000038.1 GCA_913062615.1 uncultured bacterium
ATCATGGGCAAAGACCATCATCGGCAACACCAAAGCCAAAACGATCGAAGACCATCAGCCAATGCCCGGCGCCTTCGATCCCGCAGCGATCCTCATCACCGACACCGGTTCATGGAACCAGCTCGCACCATTCGCCGAGTTCCTCAAGCCCAGGCTCGACCGCACCACCATCATCGATCATCATCTTCAGGGCGATCCTGAGATCGCGACCCGCCGATTGATCGACACCACCGCCGCAGCCGCGGTTCAGCCCGTCGCCGAGATCTGCTGCAACCTCCTCGGCGTTGATTCTCCCGCTGATCTCCCCATCGATATCGCGATGCCTTTGTATGTCGGGCTCGCGACCGATACCGGGTGGTTCAAGCATTCCAATGTCGATGGGCGCGTCATGCGTCTCGCCGGGCAACTCCTCGATACCGGCGTGAACCACACGAGCATCTTCGCGATGCTCTACCAACGCGATCGTACCAGCCGCTTTAAGCTCATGGCTCGTGCGCTTGAATCGATGGAAATCGTCAAAGAGAAGAACGCCGCGATCATGACCGTAACCTTGCAGGATTTCAAAGACACCAAAGCCGGCCCCGGCGAGACCGGCGGGTTTGTTGACTTGCCCCAATCCGTCGCTGCCATCCGCGTCGTCGCGATCCTGACCGAGCAAAAAGACGCCGACGGGGTATTCACCAAGATCTCGCTGCGATCCAAGCCCGACGAATGGGAAGGCAACCCAGCAGTCGATGTCAACGCCGTTTGCAACACCCTCGGCGGCGGCGGGCACGCCCGGGCATCGGGAGCGAAGATCCGCAAGCCATTAGCCGAAGCCAAAGCCATGCTAATCGAAGCATTGCCGTAAGTTGATCTCTATACTCCCCTATGCCCATACCCAACCGAAACTACAATAAGAATAGAGACCACAACAGTGATCACAATAACGATCGCGACAACGACTTCCGCTCCAAGATCGAGCAGGAGCTCCGCAATCCTGGCTCACGATCGGGCGATGAATATAAATCTGCCCAGGGCAACCGGGTCCGCCCGGGACAGCGCCCGCCGATGCGGGTGATGACTTCGACGCTCTGGGAATATCCGTCCCAGCACTACGACGCCAGCGACGGCTCCAAGTTCCAAGGCTCGAAGGACTACATCGGCGCAACCCCTTCGTGGATAATCTGGCAGCTCCTCACCCGGTACACCCGCGAGAACGACACCGTCATCGATCCGATGTGCGGGTCCGGCACCACCCTCGATGTGTGCGCCGATCTTGGACGCAAGGGCATCGGGTTCGATCTCAATCCGCAACGCAAAGAGATCGCCCACGCCGACGCACGCGAGTTGCCGATGGCGGATGAATCGGTCGACTTCGCGTTTATTGATCCGCCGTACTCGACGCATGTGAATTATTCAGATGACGACCGATGCATCGGCAAGCTCGACGCTTCCGAGCCTATGTATGGCGATGATGTCATGAACGGGCAGGCGTACTATCAATCGATGGATCAGGTGCTCTCCGAGCTCCACCGCGTGATGAAACCCAACCGCTACATGGGCTTGTATGTTTCAGACTCTTGGAAGAAGAAGCCCGGCCAAAAGGGCGGATCCTTCATGCCTATCGGGTTCGAGCTCTTCGCCACCATGCGCGAATACTTCCAGCCCGTCGACATCATCACGGTTGTCCGCCACAACAAAAAACTCAAGCAGGGCAACTGGCACAAATCCGCTGAGAAGGAAAACTTCTTCCTGCGTGGGTTCAACTACTTGTTCATTATGAAGAAGATCGACTAGGTCGCTTACAGCATTCCGTCATCTGGATAATCTGGCTTTTGCTTCTTGGGATCATCGATCTGGATCCGGATCTGATCGAGCATCGCGTGGAGCTTGTTGCGTTCTTCGACGGAGAGTTCTTCCGACGCCGCGAGCATGCCTTCGATGGTGAGCTGCTTGCGCTGGCTGGTGCCATCGGGCAATCGACGGATGGCAGCACCCGCCCGATCATTCAAGAACGACGGCTCACCTTCGAGCATATCGGCCATTTTACGGAGCATCTGGGCGGCTGTCTGAGCCGCAACCCCATGCCCGATCCGCACACGCACAGGCACCATCGAGCCGTGATCTTCAATCCGGCGGATGATGGTGCCGTTGATCACATGCCCGTCCTCATCGACCGCCGGGTCCTCATCGCGATCAAAGGTTGCCGCGTTCATGCCAGAGATATAGGCCGCGAGATAGTTGGTATCAGCTTCATCAAATTCCATGCCCACAGTGTAGGGCAGGGGTTTAGTCGGGGTGGGCAGCTGCTCGATCTTCTTCGCCAACAGCCTCAATCCAACCCCCACCAATCACAATTTCGGGCGATTGCAGATCATAAATCGCAATCGCCTGCCCAGGGGTGACCGCCCGCTGAAGCTCGTCGAACACACATTCAAAGCAACCCGGGCGACCCGAAGGCGTGTCTTCGTCAACCCGATCGATCAACCGAATCTTCGCCGGCACGGGATCCGCGTTGTAGCGATGCTGGGCGAGCACCGGGTACCAATCGCGAAGTTGCGCTTCATCAATAAGCCAGTTCGCTTCGTGAGCGATGCATGAACTCGCCATCAGGTCTTCGTTTGATCCAACGGTCACGATGTTTGATTTCGCGTCTTTGTCGACCACATAGATCGGCTTGCCCACTGCGACCCCGATGCCTCGGCGTTGCCCGATGGTGAACTTGTGTTGTCCTTCGTGTTCGCCGAGCTGCTCGCCATGAATATCAACGATCTTGCCCTTGATGCGTAGCTCGGGGCGTCGGCGTTCGACCAAACCCGCATAGTCATTGTCTGGCACGAAGCAGATCTCTTGCGAGTCTGGTTTATCGAACACCGGTAGATCATACTTCTCGGCGATCGCCCGCACCTCGGCCTTGGTCGCGTACTCACCAATCGGCAGCAGCATCTCTGCAAGCCGATCCTTGGGCGCACCATACAACACATAGCTCTGGTCTTTATCGCTATCGAGCCCACGCAAAAGCCTCGGCTCATCACCAGAGCGATCGATCCGGGCGTAATGACCCGACGCGATAAACTCCGCGCCGATCTGATGGGCGTACTCGTGCAGCTTGCCAAACTTCAACCAGTCGTTACACCGCACACACGGGTTCGGCGTCCGCCCCTTGGCGTATTCATCAACGAAGTAATCGATGATCTTGCCAAAGTCCTTTTTGAAGTTGCATACATACAGCGGGATGCCCAGCTTGGCCGCAACTTCGCGTGCGTCGGCGGCATCACCAACGCTGCAACACCCCTGATGCCCGATCTTGACCTTGCTCGGGTCGCACGACACGCCCGCCGTGTCATACTCGACCATCTCATCGATCGTTTCGCCCGGCGAACCAAGGCGCATAAAGCACCCGACGACCTCGTAGCCCTGCTCGATCAAGATCGCCGCGGCTGCGGATGAGTCCACGCCGCCGGACATCGCGACGAGCACCTTGGAACCGGGCTTGGGTATTGAACTGTTCATATCACTGGTCATATTACTGGTCATACCGTTTCCGCCATCATCGCTTGCACCATATTCTTTGCCCGCTCGACATCGCGCCCAAGCTGTTCGCTCAGCACATCAACCGATGCAAACTTGATCTGATCACGCACCCAACCGATCATTTTTACTGTTATATCCCATCCGTATTCCGGGAACCCATCGATGGGCATCCAAGGCGATCCCTCCGCATCAAACACATGCACCTCGGCGCGCCGTTCGGTGCCTTCAACTGTCGGACGCACACCGATGTTCATCGCCCCACCAAACTCGGTGCCATCGGGCAACACGACGACCACGCCATAGACGCCATCGCAGGGCAACATCGATTCTGTCTTGAGATTCGCGGTGCGGAATCCGATCTGTCGTCCGAGCTGATCGCCTTGCACCACTGTGCCAATAAGCTCGTGCGGGCGACCAAGCACGAATCCCGCATCCCGGATTCGACCATGTGCGAGAAGCCAGCGTGTCATCGTCGATGAGGCCTTCACGATTGATTGATCCGTGATCGCGGCTTCAACGGCGGGCACAATCTGCACCTCGACCCCGCGCACCGATGCCAGCTCTTTGAGCACCGTTGGCGTCCCGTGTCGGCGCTTGCCGAACCGAAAATCGGTCCCCTCGACAATCACGCTCGGGCGATAGGTATCGATCACGAAATCCACGAATGCTTGGGCGGACATCGCGAGCAACTCGGGGGTTGGTTCAAGCACAACCACCTCATCGGCGCCGGCTGATATGAGCCGATCGATCCGAACCTCGATTGGCTCGATCGAACTCGGGGCTTGCTCAGGATTGAGCACCATCATCGGATGAGGCGAAAACGCCAGCACAACCACTTTTCCGCCTGTTTGATGACCTGTTTGATCACTGGGCCCAACCGCGTCTCGGCACCGCTCGACGAGCGCACAATGCCCAGAGTGAACCCCGTCGAAGTTCCCAATGGTCAGGGCGATCTGGTTGGATTCTGCTGCAGACATACCCAAGTGTATCCGTGCGAATCACTCCTAGCGGAATCGAACCAGACTCCAAATCAGAACCTAGAATCCCGTCCACCATTCGGGGGTCGAAACCCCTGATCCTGCACCTCCAACCCGGAGTCAATCAATGGCGTTATTTGGTCGTAAATCGAAATCCCCGTCCGCAATGGTTTCAGCATCCACAAATGCTGTTGCCCCTGCTCCAGCGACGAGGCCTCCGGTTGCGACCACCTCAACCCCAGAGCGTGAAGCCGCCATCATGGCGGTCGGGTCCGAGATGCTCGACATCGCCAAGAACCACAAATCCGGTTTGCTCTCCGCCAAGTTCTACCAAGACAAACTCATGGACTGGTCCATGAAAGACCACAACTTCAAGGTCCAACTCTTCCGCTTTGTCGATGCGTTCCCATCATTGACCACCCCCGACATGGTGCACGATCACTTGGTTGACTACCTCACCCAGCCCGGCGTCAAAGCCCCGCCCTTCATGGATCTTGGTCTCAAAGCCGGCGGCGTCGCAAAGGGGATGATGACCAAAACAATCTCGTCCCAAATCAACAACATGGCCAAGAACTTCATCGCCGGCACCGACGCCAACGATGCGCTCCCCATGCTCTCCAAGCTCTGGAAAGACGGCATCGCATTCTCCGTAGACCTCCTCGGCGAAGCCTGCGTCTCCAACGCCGAAGCCGACGCGTACCAAGCCAAGTACCTCGACCTCGTCAACAACCTCGTCGACGAAGCATCGTCATGGAAGCACACCGAGCGCCTTGAGTCCGATCACCTCGGGATCGTCCCGCGTGTCAATGTGTCGATCAAGGTGACGAGCCTGTGCGCTAACTTCAATCCGATCGCGCCCGACGCCGCCATCGCAGACTTCATGTCCCGCGCAACCCCCGTGCTCGAAGCAGCAAACAAGAACGGCGTGCTCATCAACTTCGACATGGAACAGTTCGAACTCAAAGACCTCACCCTCAACACCTTCATGCACGCCTGCGAAACAGTCGACTTCGAAGCCGGGCTCGCCATGCAGGCCTACCTCAAGAGCGGCGTCGACGACGCCAAACTTATCGCCAACTGGGCCAAAAAAACCGGAAAAGTCGTCACTGTTCGGCTCGTCAAGGGCGCCTACTGGGATTTCGAAACCATCAACGCCGAGCAAGAAGGTTGGCCTTGCCCGGTCTGGAACGAAAAATGGCAGACAGACCAATGCTTCGAAGACATGGTCGAAGTCTTCCTCGACGCCTGCCCAACCAAACCCGGAGAGGGCGGCGTCAAACTCGCGCTCGGTTCACACAATGTCCGCTCGATCGCTGCCGCACTCGCCGGGCTCGACAAACGCAACCTCCCGCGCAAAGCCATGGAACTCCAGATGCTCCACGGCATGGCGGATCAGCTCAAGTACGCCGCTGAGAAAATGGGACTCCGCGTACGCGAATATGTCCCCGTCGGCGAAATGATCCCCGGCATGGCCTACCTCGTCCGTCGGCTCCTCGAAAACACGAGCAACGAATCCTGGCTCAAGTCAGGGTTCCTCGACAACGCCGACACTGCGATCCTACTCGCCGACCCGGCAACCTTGCACAAAGGCACACTCCCGACTGATCTTTACAAGATCGCCCCCGAACGCCACCAACTCTCGCCAACCAACGAACATATCGGTAACGGTCGCCCTTTCTACACCGCACCATTGCGCGACTTCGCCGAGGATTCCCAACGCAACGCCTTCGCTCGCACCATGGCATCGACGAGTGTTCCAGTTGTCGCCAACGACCACACCGTCGAGCAAGGCACCGCGATGATCGACGCTGCCAACAACGCCTTCCCCGCGTGGCGTGACTTCGATCCCATCAAACGCGCCCAGATCCTCGAACGCATCGCAACGATCATGCTCGATCGGCGTGACGAGCTCTCCGCGATCGTCTGCAAAGAAGCACGCAAGACCTGGCACGAAGCAGACGCCGATGTCTGCGAAGCCATCGACTTCTGCGCCTACTACGCCCGCACCGCCCCCGAGCTCTTCACCCCCCAGCGCCTGGGCAAGTTCATTGGTGAGCTCGACGAAATGTGGTATCAGCCAAAGGGCGTCGCCGTCGTCATCTCCCCGTGGAACTTCCCACTCGCGATCTGCTGTGGCATGACCGTCGCCGCGCTCGTTACGGGCAACACCGTCGTCCTCAAACCCGCAGAGCAAACCCCAGGCATCGCCAAGGTCCTCTTTGACATCATCACCGAGGCGCTCAACGAGTTCAACGCCCCCACCGATGTCATCAACTTCTGCCCCGCCCCGGGCGAGACCACCGGCGCCGCCCTCGTCCGCGACCCACGCGTCACCCTCATCGCCTTCACCGGCAGTAAAGCCGTCGGACTCGACATCATCAAGGCCGCCGGCAACACAAGTGAAGACCAACTCATGGTCAAACGCGTCATCTCCGAGATGGGCGGCAAGAACGCGATCATCGTCGATGTCTCCGCCGATCTCGACGAAGCAGTCCTCGGTGTGCGCTACTCATCCTTCGCTTTCCAAGGACAAAAATGCTCGGCATGTTCACGCTGCATCGTTGTCGACCCGCAAGGCCCCAACGGCCCACGCATGAAACTGTTTTTAGACCGACTCGGCGAATCCACCAAGACCCTCGTGCTCGGCGCACCTGATGATCCCAACGCCGATGTCGCCCCGGTCATCGACCCCGAAGCGGCAACCAACATCAACCGCTTCATCGACTCGGCCAAAGCCGAAGGACTCACCGAACTCGTCGGCGCCAATGACTTCAATATCCCCGAAGGTATCGACGACCTCATCGCCCCGCACATCTTCACCGATGTCACCGAGACGAGCACCATCTACACCCAAGAAATCTTCGGACCCGTCCTCGCCGTCATCCACGCATCGGACTTCAACGAGGCGATGCGGATGGCCAACAACCACAAATACAAACTCACCGGCGGCGTCTTCACCCGCAAGCCCGCACACATCAATCAAGCCAAAAAAGACTTCCGCGTTGGCAACCTCTACATCAACCGAGCCTGCACCGGCGCCCTCGTCGGACGACAACCCTTCGGCGGGTTCGCCATGTCCGGAGTCGGCTCCAAAGCCGGCGGCCCAGACTACCTCCACCAGTTCGTCGACCCAAGAGCATCCTCCGAAAACACCATGCGCAGGGGATTTGCCCCCGAGCTTTGAGCGGTTTCGGGAAGTCCTAATAACACAACTTTTCAAACATCCACTCGACCATGCCAGATCCGTTTGGCATGGTATATACATGCACGCCCACACTCGCAACGCATTCACCCTCGTCGAGATCCTCATCGTCGTCGTCATCCTCGGCATCCTTGCCGCCATCGTGGTGCCTCGGTTTGTGGATGCCGGGCAGGATGCAAAGATCGGGGCGTTTGTTGCCAGCCTCAAGACCTACGCCGACACCTGCGAATACTACAACATCAAAGAGGGACAGTATCCCGGCGATGGCGGCTCGGGTGCGGTGCCAGTAGGATTGGAATCGTATCTTGATGTGAGTGAGTTTGAGAGCGGCACGCCCTTGGGAGGCGTCTGGGATACCGAATATCTGGACTCAGGTGTCTCGGCAGCGGTTGGCGTTCATTTCTTCAACTCCCCAAACCCCGGTGACACCGTCATGATCCGGGTCGATGAAACATTCGACGACGGCGATCTGAGCACCGGACTCTTCCAGAAACTCGCGGGCGATCGGTACTACTACATCCTCGCTTTTTAAACTTCAGTGCTCCATCATGAGCAACCACACGGCGAGTCCTCACCACCTGAGCAGTACTGATCAACCTTCCCATGCATCGGCTCCCATCCATTGATCCCACCCTTGAGCAGATCAAGCATCGGCCACACGCCGCAGAAATCATCGCCCGGCCCAAAGCTCGCGTGCGCGGTGCGGACGATCGAGCCATCGGCTTGCTTATGGAATGCCGACACGCCCGGCTCGGGGCTGTCCTCATCGCTCATGTACCCCATCGCCTTGGCAAACCCCGACCCACTGCCCGACACGCACGGATAGTCCCACCCACGCAACTCACGAAACTCGGCGATCACTTCGGCGGGGTCATTTGAGCACAGCACAAAGCCGCTGCGTTGCTCGAGGTGCTTGGCGATCCCGATCATCGCATCGCCCCAAAGCGAACAGTACGAACAACCGCGCCCCATGTTGTGAATCACCAACAGCTCTGATTTGTCACCAAACAACTCGGAGAGGTTGATCGCTGTGCCGTCAAGCTTTGCGAGTTCCCAGTCCTCCACTGGCTCGGGCTCGCGGTCGGCGATTTCTTGGGCGAGGGTTTGTTTGAGCTTCATGATTTCGATTTGGAGTTCGTGGATGCGATCGGGCATGAGAAGTCTCCTGTTGTGTGTTTACTGAGTGTACATAAAAAGAGAGCACCCATCAAGGGTGCCCTGCGAAGTTAATCAACGGACAGCCGGATCAGGAATCGACAAAGCCTTCGAGCTTGCGCGAGCGGATCGGGTGCTGGAGTTTGCGGATCGCTTTAGCCTCAACCTGTCGCACACGCTCGCGTGTCACCTTGAAGATCCGCCCGACTTCTTCGAGGGTGTAGGTGTACCCGTCGCCGATGCCGTAGCGGAGCTTGATGATTTCTCGCTCACGGTAGGTGAGTGTTTTGAGCACCATCTCGATGCGTCCCTTGAGCATCTCTCTTGCAGCTGCGACCGCCGGGGCGTCTTGGTTGTTGTCTTCGAGGAAATCGCCAAAGTTCGAATCCTCAGATTCCCCAACTGGGCGATCCAGGCTCACCGGGTGCTTGGAGATGCTCATCACGCGACGAACCTCCATCGCGGACATCGATGCCTTGTCTGCGATCTCTTCGGAGGTTGGCTCAACACCCGATTCTTGCATGATCGCTTTTTGTATATTACGAAGCTTGGTCATGGTCTCGATCATGTGCACCGGGATGCGGATGGTGCGAGCATGGTCAGCGATCGCACGGGTGATCGCCTGGCGGATCCACCATGTGGCGTAGGTGCTGAACTTGTACCCACGCTTGTATTCAAACTTATCAACCGCACGCATCAACCCGGTGTTGCCCTCTTGGATGACATCGAGGAAGCTCAGCCCGCGGTTGCGGTACTTCTTGGCGATGGACACAACCAGGCGGAGGTTGCCGCCCGAGAGGTCGCGTTTGGCTTGTTCATATTCCCAGAACACAGTGGTGATCTGTGTGATGCGATCGCGGAGTTGTTCGGGTTCTTCTGATGCCAGCCCGCGGAGCCCGTTGAGTTCTTCGCGCAGGACTTCGAGATCATCCGCATCATACTTTTTGGGATACAACGCCGCTTGGAGCATCTCGCCTTCGATGGTGCCCATTTTTTCAGAGATCGATTTGAGCTTCCGCATCAGAGGCACGATGCGGCCGGTGCGTAGGCAGAGCTCTTCGATCAAGGCGGCCATGCGTCGACGACGCGCGGCCATCTGGGCGCGAATAGCACGCGCCTTCTTGGTCTCGCGGATCGTTCCATCATCCTTGCGCAGCTCGTCGAGCGATGCCCAGTCTTGGGAGTTGAGTTCGAGGAGCCGCTCGATGGTTGGGAGATTCGCAGGGATGCGCGTCGAGATTTTGTCCTTGGCCTGATCGTCGAGGGTGCTCACACGCATGGTGCGATCAAAGGGCAGTGCCCCCTCGCTCACGAGCTTGAGCGTATCGACGACCTGAGCAACGATATAGTCGCTCTCAAGGCATCGTCGACGGAAGATCATGCGGGTAGTCTCGATTTTCTTGGCCAGGCGGATCTCTTCGTTGCGGGTGAGCAACGGGATCGAACCCATCTGGGTGAGGTACATGCGGACCGGGTCGTCCATGCGCTTTGAGCTCGGTTCGCTGGCGACCGCTTCGTCGAGATCGCGCTGGACGCTCTGGTCGTCCATGGTGCGTGCTTCTTCGACATCTTTTTCTGCTTCGGCGATCTGTTTGGCATCCATGGCACCGGTGCCGTTGGCGTAGTGCGTTGCGTTCAAACGAGACCGGACTGATTCGCCCGCGCCCAAGTGCTCGCCGCCGGTGACGGACATGGCGCGGAACTGGTCGATGAGGAACCCGATGGTTTCGATTGTTTGTCGATCGCCAGCACGCTGGGCGCGGAAGATGCGTCCACGGAACTCCATCTCGTCAACGAGCTCGACACCTTGCTCGTCGAGCTTGGTAAGCAGCGCATGGATCGGAACCATCTCGACATATTCGTCTGGGATGATGTTGTTGAGTTCTTCGTAGCTGAGCCAACCGCGTCGTTTGCCGACAACGATCAACTCTGCAACTGCTGGATGCAAGATTCCAATCATGAACACACTCTCCTGATACCCAATCGGAACCGATCAGCCATCTTCAAATATATGCACCAACCCTACCCCTCCGGGGGATTGGTGTCGAAATATCTTTGCTCATTCTCCACTGAGCATGTTTTTCCCGGACCGTCCGAAGCGTTTATGGTTGGCTCGTTGCTCTTCGATGAAAGCTTTGAGTCTGGATGCTTCATCGATTGATTCCTTGTTGGAATCTTTACGCATCGAGTTTCTGGAATCTTCCATGGCGACACTCGCGAGGCATTCGTTGAAGAGCCTCGTCACCCTCGATGCGATCGCTTCGGTATCTCTTGCGATGATCTGGCGGAGCATGGTTGCCCTTTGTTCCGCTTCTACCAGATTTTTTCCTGTCTCGTCGCCAAGGGCTGCGAGTTCGTCGAGGACCGCGTGGAGTTCTGTACCCGTGCCGTTCTCTGCGCTTGATTGCAACGCGTCGGCGACGATCCTCGACAAGGGCGATCCGAACGCGGTGGTGCTGGTGAGTTCACGCTCGTCACTGCTCATCAACAACCAAAGATTGGGATCATAGAGTAAACACCCTAAAAGTGTTTCGCGGGCGTTGGGTGTCCAGTTGTGCTCGATGAACGATTCTTGCTCGCCATCAACTTGTTCGATGTCTGCGGGATGGGTGAACGATGGGCGCTGTCTACTTCGTCCGGTGCGGATCGCCGCGATGACCACGCCCTCTTCGATCTGCGCAGCACGCGCAACCTGGCGGATCATCAGGCTTCGACGGACCGGTGTGAGTTCGCCCAGACCCAGATCACTGAGCTTGGCGAGCTCTTCTTCGATGCGTTGGGTGATGCGGGCGGGGCCGGCGTCTCTGAGTTCTTCTCGCAAGCGATCGAACCGCCATTTGATGAGATCGACGGATTCTTCGATGACTTGTTTGAAGACTTGTGCACCACCATCGCTCTTGAGGAGTTCGTCGGGGTCTTTGTAATCGGTGAAACCTGCGAGCGATGCGATGCGGATATCGATAGTTTCGCTCAAGAGAACCTCGATGGCTCTGTCCGCTGCTTTGATACCGGCCTCGTCGCCGTCGAACAACAAGACGACGGTGTCGCACAACCGACGCAGGACGGTTGCGTGCCCTTTGGTCAGTGCAGTGCCCAGCGTGCCTACAACATTCTCTACGCCTGCCTGATGACAAGCGATGACATCGGTGTACCCTTCGACGATGACGGCGGTGCGTTCCTTCTTAATCGCACGCTGGGCATGATTGATGCCATACAGAGTCGTGGATTTTCGAAAAACGGGTGTCTCGGGCGAGTTGAGGTATTTGGGCGAATCATCCTCATTCATGATGCGCCCACCAAAGGCAATCACGCGTCCGATCTGATCGCAGATGGGAAAAATGAGCCGATTGCGAAGCGCGTCGTAATGCCCGCCGGAGTCTTTGGCTTTGATGAGTCCTGCGCCAATAAGTGCTTCAAGGTTGAGCCCTTTGCCCTGTGCGGTTTGGAGCAAACCGTCCCACCGGTCTGGGCTGGCGCCGATGGCGAAGCGTTCGACCATATCCTCGGAGATCCCTCGTTTTTCAATGATGGATCGTGCGAGTGAGCCGTGCTCTGGATGGGTGAGGATCGTCTGGAAGAATGACTGCCCGGCCTGGTTGGCCGCCATGATCTCTTTCTTGCCCACGCCTGTGTGTTCGAAGGGGTTACCGCCCCCACCGTCGCTGTTGGGCTTAAACTTGGCGAGTTCGATGTTTCCCCGTTCGGCGAGGTATTCGAGTGATTCCCGGAACCCCATGGAGTGGTATTTTTGGATGAATGTAAAGACATCACCACCGGTGCCACAGACGAAGCAGTGGAAGATTTGTTTCGCGGGGATCACACACATCGATGGGTTGCGATCATCATGGAACGGGCACAACCCAACATACTCACGCCCCTTGGGCTTGAGCGCCAGGTGCTCACCAACAACCGCGACGATGTCCGAAGCATCGCGTACGCGTTGACGATCATCTTGTTCTGGTGCGAATCCGCTCACTTATGCTCCGTATCTTGTGATGACCTATTGTGCTCACTGACTGTCTAGACCGATTGCTTACCATCATTTGAGGCCTTGCCCAGCCTCAAACACTAGCCCAAGAATGGGGCTGTGCCAACAAAATGGAAGATCAGGGTGATCTTGAGCCAAGAGAACAGGTGAAGCCCCTATTTCGGACCTTGGAGCGTCCGATTTGCTCGGGTGTGCGCAAAGCCTTATCAAATCCGATATACTTGTCCAATGGTCACCCGCCAACGCGTCATTTTTCAGGGACGAGTCCAAGGAGTTGGGTTTCGTGCACGCACAAGCTTGATCGCGTCGCGCTATCCGATCACCGGCTGGGTCCGCAACGAACCCGATGGCACCGTGATGCTCGAAGCCCAAGCCGACGAGCAATCACTCGAAAACTTCCTCAATGAACTCCGCCGAAAAACCTCCGGGCTCGTCGAACGCGAAATCCACGCCCATGTCCGCACCGAGCCCCAAGAGCACGGCTTCGAGATCCGACGAAACATCGGGGTATAACACCCACACGATGGCATACACTCCCGCATGCTCATCCTCTTCGATATCGACATGACCCTCCTCTCATCGAGCCACATCGGGATCGATTGTCTCCGCGATGCCGGGCGATCCCTCTTCAACCCAGACTTCACCGTCGAAGGCATCGTCTTCGGCGGCGGGATCGATCCCGTCATCATCGCCGACATGCTCACCCTCAACAAAGTCACTCCATCACAAGCCAATATCGATGCGATGCGATCAACCTACCACCAGCTACTCACCGAGATCGCCAACGAACGAGCCGTCGCCGAGCCCCTCCCGGGCGCCCACGAACTCGTCAACGCGTCGGCCACCCACCACAGCCAACCAACACTCGGGCTCCTCACCGGCAACTACCAAGAAACTGGCACCATCAAGGTCGTCTCTGCAGGGTTCGACCCATCACGCTTCACCATCAACGCGTGGGGCGACTCATCCCCACACGCGAATCCGATCCGCGCACACCTCCCCCCCGTCGCGATCGATAACTACCGCCAAGCGAAAGGGATCCCCCTCGATCCCCAATCAGTCATTGTCATCGGCGACACCATCCACGATGTCACCTGCGCCAAAGACACCGGCTGCCGATCGCTCGCCGTCGCCACCGGACACGATGACGCCAACACACTGCGAGACGCCGGCGCGGATCTGGTGGTCGATGACCTGACCAAGACCGGAGAGTTAATAGAATGGATGATGCGCAGCTAACCCAACCCAAGCCTCTCCCAACGAGCAAATCCAAGCGGTTCGAGTCGATCGATACCCTCCGTGGCTTCGCGCTCTTGGGGATTCTGGTCCCAAACATGGTCGCCTTCTCATGGCCAATGGCCGCGATGACCAACCCAACTATCATCTCCGATGCCCCAGCCAACGAACTTGCGCACACCATCACCTCCACCGCCTTCTTGGGCAAGTTCATGTTCCTCTTCGCCATGCTCTTCGGATCTGGTGTCGTCATGTACGCACGCAAGTTCGACCATGCTGATGACCAAGGGAACTACCGCACCAAACTCCGCACCGGCGCAGGGTTGTGGTACTCCAGGTGCTCGTGGCTCTTGCTCTTCGGGCTCATCCACGCCTACTTCTTCTGGTACGGCGACATCCTCACCTACTACGCCGCCGCCGGGCTTACGCTCATGTGGTGGACTCGCAGGCTCAATCCCAAGCTCCAGTTCTTTGGAGGAATCGCGCTGTATTACCTTGGCTCAGTCTTCATGATCGCTTTCTCAGCATTCGGATACTGGGCGTTCTCCGCTGGGCACATCACTGTCAACGAGCTCTCCGCCGATCCAGCAGCCGAGATCGCAGGATACACCGGCACTTACATCGACGCCTTCAAGACCCGATTCTTCATCACACTCATCATGCAGATCACCATCGGCATCCTCTTCTTGCCTTTGCTCTGGGGGATCATGTCGATGGGCATGGGGCTCACACGCATGGGCATCCTCACCGGCGAGCGATCACTCAAGTTCTATGTCATCTCCGCGATTATCCTCCTCGGGATCGGGATCCCCCTCACAGGCTATGGCTATGTCTTCACCGAACACACCTTCGATCTCATCCCCGGATTCATCTGGCAATCCCTCGCCCAACCCGTTGGTGTCCCACTCGCACTTGGCTACGCCGCGATGATCATCGCACTCTCCAAGTGGGCACCCGCCAAGCTCATCTGCACACCACTTGCAGCCGTCGGACGCATGGCACTCACCAACTACTTCCTCCACACCATCCTCTGCACAACCTTCTTCTACGGCTACGGCTTGGGATACTTCGCCTCCATCGAATACCCCCAGCTCTGGCTCGTGATGCTCGCCGTCTGGATCATCAACATCGCGTTCTCAATGCTTTGGCTCAAGTTCTTCACGATGGGCCCCTTCGAGTGGCTCTGGCGTGCCCTGACTTATCGAAAACTGGTCCCCATTCGTTCCTAAGCACTCGATCAACACACTGTTCTCCATTCCCGCGAAAGAGACACCATGCTCTGCGCCTAAAAAAGCCGATGCCTGACATTCACATCAAGCATCGGCCCTCATTAATTCTCTACGAGAGTGTGTTATGGACACCCAGCACTGAATGCTGCAAGAAACGCCGAGACATCGAAGAAGTTGTACAAACCATCCCCATTAAAATCACCCTCGGGTTGTGCTGCAGAGAAGGCTGCGAGGAATGCGGAGACATCGAAGAAGTTGAGTTCTCCATCGCCAGTAAAATCGGCCTGGCACGAAGCCTCGCTCAACAGCGAAACCACATGATGCGCGCCCATCCCATCGACCGTATCGAACCCGCCACCCATGATCAACGCTTCGCCCTCGCCCGCGTCGAAAACAAACGCCCCGAACACGGTGCCGTCGGCCCCACTGCCGACCGCTTCCCACGCCGAGCCATTCCATTTGGCGATGTGCTCGACCGCGGTTGTACCCGAAGTCACAAAGTTGCCCATCGCATAGAGTGCCTCGCCCGAGCCATCGTCGAACACGGTGAGTTCTTGAACCGCAGAGTTAAACCCAGCTCCAAGTGTTGACCAGACACTCCCGTCCCATTTGGCGACATTGGCGAGCACGGTCGATCCATCACCAAGATTAAACGATCCCCCGACATACAGCGCCATGCCGGTGCCATCGTCCCATGGAGTCATATGAAACACTTGTGCAAACCCAGAGGTCCGCGTAAGCCCGCCACCGAGTGGCGACCAAGCCGACCCGTCCCACTGAGCGATATTGTTCGCCGAAGCAGCACCGATCGTCAGAAAACGACCACCAGCGAACAGCGTCGAGCCGCCACCGAGATCGGCCGAGAGCACATCAAGAACGATCAAAGGCACCGCGCCGCCGATGGTTCCACCGAGCGCCGTATACCCAGAACCATCCCATTTGCTGATATGATTCATCCCGGCGTTGCCACCGATATCAAGATAGTTCCCCGCAACAATCAACGCATCGCCTGAACCATCGTCGTGCGTGGTCATGGCCCAGACAGAGCTCAGGAACGAATCGAGTTGCGCGTCCATGCTGCTCCACGCCGAGCCAT
Organism: uncultured bacterium; assembly: GCA_913062615.1. Taxonomy (GTDB): domain Bacteria; phylum Planctomycetota; class Phycisphaerae; order Phycisphaerales; family UBA1924; genus UBA1924. Next base: position 16,400 of record CAJXXI010000038.1, read on the forward strand.
CGTACATCGCAAGCTTGGCCGAGCCGCTTACTCCGTTCGCCGAACCGAAGTACCCGCCGACAAACAAGTTGCCCTGATAGGTAGCCATTGTGCTTGAGTAGTTGCTCACAAGACCGCCGCTTACCGCGACCCAGCTTGCGCCGTCCCATTTGGCGATGTTTGAGCCACCCGAGGCACCCGGGATCGAAAACGACCCGGTGGCGTAGAGCGACTCACCCGTACCATCATCAAACGAAGCAAACTTCGCAACATACGAACCAGTGAAGCCCGGATCACCGAGCACATTCGAGTAGCTTTGGGCATGAGCAAGCGGGCACATCGCGGCGCCAGCAACGAGTGATATCATGAGCGATCGGTTGAACATCATCGGGAATCTCCTGTGTGAGGTTTGGGGGGGGTGATTGAACACCCTACCAAAATAGTCCGAGAATAAAAGTCTAAACTGTCTGTTTATCTTAAATAAAATGCGACCCGCCGTACGATCACTTACCAACAGATTGTCCCCAATCTCTCTACTAATTAAAATACCCTAAAGCACCACGCATCCATTCCCGCTACACTCAACGCAAGACATCCGTCGGCCATGAAGTACGCAAGGAAGCCAAACACATGCCTAGCACCTACCGCGCACTCTGTTCTGATTTCTACATCAACACGAAGCTCAATGTGCGGATGGAGTTG
>CAJXXI010000039.1 GCA_913062615.1 uncultured bacterium
GATGTGAGTATACACAATATCCAAACTTGTCCTTTCCTGCAGCGAATTCTGGTTGAAAAGTACTTATAACTAACTGGGCGTTTAGTTTTTACCTGGGTAATTCACCTCTTTGATCTGCGGGTTTCTGGTACACTCGGGTATCGGACCTTTACGCACAGGGGTTTCAATGAGGGTTGAATCGCAAACTGTTGGGGAACCACATGCACTCGCTGGGGCGAGCGTGTGGTTGTGTGCGCTCTAAAACAGGTTGTGCCGCGTCTCGCGCGGGAACACACAGGTTATCCAGCACATTGCTGTTTGACAAAGAGGAGATAAAGACATGAAACGATACAAAGCTATTGCCTCGATCGCGGGAATCACCGCGATGAGCGCGCTTGTCACAACGAGTGCCTTGGCAGCCGACCAAAGCCAGTCGCTCCGAGATGGACAACGACCAGTTGCCACCGAAGCCGCACCGATTTCACCGATCTCAGGGCAACATGAACAAAACCTGTTCAGAACATCGGTCTCACTGGATCGCAAGCACACACTGCCGCATCCACCGATCGATCAGATCCCATGGATGCCAATGCCCGAACCAGACGCACCCGGTGTCCGTACCGGAAACGGTGTTGGTCTCTCGACTCTTACCTCACATGATGCGCTCACAGGCATCACCGAAGAACTCAATGTCAACTTCACCCCATCAGGCGAAATCGGTGGTCAGAGCATCGAGGGTGATTACCAAGGGTTCGGCAATATGGTCGACACCTACGACGAGACACTCGAATCCTTCGGCAGCATGTCGCTCGCCGGCGGGCTTGACTCTTTCCCTCGCTCGGGAAATGTGAAACTCATCATGCGCTTCACCGATGTCAACGGTGTACAACGCTGGTTCGCATGCTCAGGTTCGATGCAAGACGGGGGCGTTGTGCTCGCTGCAGCACACTGTGTCTATGCTCGCGTACCAAACGGGATTGTTATTAATGACTGGGCAGACATCATCTATGTCTACCCAGGATGGGATGGCGTAAGCAACAACGGCCCATTCGGTCAGCCCGACGGCAGCGAAGTTATCCAGAACTTTGGATACGCCTTTGGCACTTCGTTCCTTGCTGGCACAAACTATGTGAATAATGGCGACTTTGATTCCGACTGTGGACTCATCCGTCTGAGCCGAGGTTCGAGCCGAAATATCGGTATGCTTACCGGGTGGTACGCGTGGGCATGGGGTGGAAGCTGCGCAACAATCCAGTCTCGCACCTACAACAACTTCTCGTATCCATCAGAAAACTGCCCAACCGCTGGGCTTCACAATGGGCGCGATATGTACTACTGGTCCGGCTCAATCGACGCTTGCCCTGATAACCAGATGCAGCTCAACACCGGTGGCGGAAACTGCCTCGACACCGTCTGGGGCGGCATGTCCGGCTCGGGGATGTACTACATCGTAGATGATAACCGGTATGTCCATTCGGTCGCATCGACGTCCAACCGCACCACCCGCGGGTACTACTGCAAGCTCTGGGAAACATTTGTCAATGACATGCAAGACTTTGAAACGACCACCCGTGGTGCATCACTCGATATCGAAGCACTCCGGTTCCGCGCTGGCGGTTCAACAAGCGTGTTCCAAGGACAGGCGATGGACGCGGGTGCTGCGGTCTTGATGGTCAACGCGACCAACAACAACCCGGCATCAGATGGGTATCAAATCAAGGTATACCTCTCGACCAACAATAATATCTCTTCAGGAGATACGCTCTTGGCGACATGGAACTACAACTTTAACTTCGCTGCGATGCAGAGTGTCACCTTTAATGTGCCAGCACCAATCATCCCACTCGATACCCCTCCGGGCACTTACTGGATTGGTATAGAGCTTGATACCGGGGCTGACGGTGTCTCGTCGAACAACGACACCGACACATGGGACGCCCAGCAGATCACCGTGCTCGAAGCACACCCCGATCTTGATGCAACACTCTGTGACGCGGTCAGCGGCACCTACTACCGAGGCGAAACCATCTCGGTGACACACCGGACATTTAACTTTGGCGAACGCATCTCAGGCAATGTCCATCTTGAGTTCCGCGCTTCAACAAACACCATCATCTCGACCTTCGATACACTGATGGAAGAACGCAACTATTCGCCGCTTGCTGTAGGCAACAGCATCTTCGTGAACTCGTTTGTCCAGATTCCTGCTGACCTGGCTCCGGGCAACTACTACATCGGCACCATCGTCGATGAATCGCTCGGGCTTGAAACAAACCTCTCGAACAACTCGATCGCGGACACCGCCACGATCACAGTGCTCGAATGTGTGCCCGATCTCACCGGCGACGGCCTAGTCAACTTCTTCGATGTCTCCGCGTTCCTCCAAGCATTCAATGCGATGGACCCTGTTGCTGATTTCAACAACGATGGGTTGTTCAACTTCTTCGATGTCTCCGCGTTCCTCGCGGCATTCGCAGCAGGTTGTCCATAACACCACACATATCACCTCAACACTCAGCCGGGCCTTGTGCCCGGTTTTTTAATACCCATTTGGAATCAAGGACATAAAAAAAACCCCAACTCAAACGAGCTGGGGATTTGAATGTTCTTTGAATTAACGATCAGACTGCGACGCCCAAGAGCTCCATTACCTTGTTGGCGATGTCTTGTGCGGACAAGCCGCACATCTCGAGCATCTCGCCTGCGGTGCGTGCGCTCTTGGGGATCCGCTTGACATACATCTGAGCGAGTTCGAATCCGTCGCCGGATTCCATCAACGCGTCAGCGATTGCCGAGCCGAGCCCGCCGCCGTAGTTGTCTTCGAGCGAGATCACGAACCCGCCGTTCTCGCCGACGATGTCGAGGAGCTTGTCGGTGTCGAACGGGATCGAGTACATGTCGAGCAGCGTGGCGCTCACGCCGGCCTTGTCAAGAATCTCGACCGCCTTGTTGCCTTCGTGGACCATAATGCCCGAAGCCGCGAGCACGATGTCGCGTCCTTCAGCGAGTGTTTCGAACCCGCCGAGGTTGAAGACATGATCGTCGGAGTACAACAACTCGGTATCCTCACGGATCGTCCGCATGTAGCACATTGATTCGTACTCGGCCATCACACCGGTGAGGGCGTATGCCGCGTAGGCATCTGCGGGCTGGAGCACATAGCAACCGGGGTTGCCGTTGTGATCGGTCATGGTCGAGAATGAGCGGAACCAAGCGACATCGGGGAGCGACATCTGGCTTGGCCCGTCGGCTGCCAAAGTAATCCCGGCATGTGAACCAACAAGCTTGATGTTCGAGCCCGAGTTCATCGCCATTTCGATCTGGTCGTATGCCCGGTTCATGAACTTGGCGAAGGTCGAGCAGAACGGCATCTTGCCCGCAGCACTCATGCCCGCACCAACCGAGACCATATTTTGTTCTGCGATCTTGCACTCGACGAATCGAGCATCGAGCCCCGCACCCTTCTTGAAGGTCTCTGCGAAGGTTGAGTTCGAGACATCCGCATCGAGAACAACAACATCGGTGTTGATTGCACCGAGTGCACGCAGCGCGACGCCGTAGGCTTTGCGGGTGGCGAACTTGCCTGATGCGAGCACATGACCCATGTCCATTGATTCCATCGCTTCGCTCAGTGGCGGGAGTTCCGCATCGTTGACCGTTGGAGCCGAGGCTTCAGCAGGAGGCTGGATCGTGAACTCATCGGTGCCGCTCAGTGCGCTGGTGAGCTCGATGCGTCGTTCTGCGATTTCGCCGAGTGCTTTCTCGAGCGCATCGCCGGTCGCTGGCTTGCCGTGCCAGCCGCCGCCCTGCATTGATGGTGCGCCCCAACCCTTGACGGTCTTGGCGACCACCGCGATTGGCTTGGTGTTTTCATCCGCCGAGATCGCGATGAACTTGTCGAGCGCGTCTTTGATCTGGTTTGGTGCGTGCCCATCGATATTGATGACCTCAAACCCGAAAGCCTGGAGTTTATGGGTAATCACTTCTGTGCTCTGCTGACCCGAAACACGGTCGGCCTGGCCGTACTCGTTGCAGTTGAAGATCGCGCAGACATTGGTGAGTTTGTGATCGATGATGAAGTCGAGCGCTTCTGCAACCTGCCCTTCGCGTGATTCGCCGTCGCCGATGATACAGAAGACCCGCTTGTCGAGCCCGTCGATCCGTGCTGCCTTGGCAACGCCGGCAGCGACACTCAAACCCTGACCGAGCGAGCCTGTCGCAGCGTCAAAGAAATCAACGCCTTCCATCGGGTTGGGATGTCCATCAAGAACAGAATCCCACTGACGCAATGTGGATAAATCGTCAACAGTCAGTTTGCGTTTGTCTTCGCCCTTGCCAACAACCACGCCCAGCGTCGCCATCGCTGCGTAGACCGCGGGGACCGCATGGCCAGCCGAGAGCACCAAGCGATCAGAGGTTGGGTAGTTTGGATAGTCCGGGCTCCAACGCATCGACGAGAACATGAGTGTGGTGACAATGTGTCCAATACTCATAGCGGTGGTTGGATGACCAGTTCCAGAGGCAGCGGTCATCTCAAGGCTCAACCGATCGAGTTCCAGTGCTTGTGCGTGAACTGCAGCTTCGTATGACATGTGTGTATCCTTACTTGATTAAACAGGCGTCTTTGTCGCGTTTGGGATACCCCCAGGTGTGCGATTCAAAACGACAAACGCCGTGGCTTCTACGGATTCTCCGCGCCTCTACACGAGGAGTTGGGAGTGTCCTAGAGCACGGCGTGGCGTACATTCAGATTATGGTCTCATCCTAGCTCGATCGACCAATCTATGCACGATGTCGCCGCTTGATTCAGACGCAATTCTCCAATTGGCTCGCGATTTGCAGTGTTCATCCACAGGCTATCCCCAATTCTCACCATCAATCATCGAATACCCCGGCATCCATCCACTACTGCTGCTATTTTCGTATGATGATCCACAGGATATAGTCTCTATTTCTCTTCATTTGCCTATGATGAGATCAGTCAGAATACCAAACACCTGCTGCCCTGCATTACGCGAAACCCGGGCAGCAACCGGAGTTGCGCGATGAAAGTCATCTGTGAACGAGCGGCATTGCTCGAAGCCGTCAACCAAGTCTCAGGCGTCGTGGCCTCACGCTCGCCACGCCCCCAGCTTACCTGCATCAAACTCTCGGCCACCAAGACAGACGATGGTGCCGAGCTCACTTTGTCAGGTACTGATGCCGAAATCTCGCTGACCGTCCGCATCGGACGCGTGGATGTTGCCCAAGAAGGCACCGCGCTGATCCCGGCGGACAAGCTCCGCCAGATCATCTCCGCAGAAGACAACGAATCAACACTCACCCTTGAAACCTCGGGTGAAACAACCAAAATCAAAGGCGAAGACGCGGTCTTCTCTTTGCACGGATTTGATCCCGCCGACTTCCCCGCGCTCTCAGACTACAAAGCAATCGCTGAAGGATCGGCCGCGTCGCCAGCTGCCAAATCACTCTTCGCGACCGAAGCGGGCACTGTTGACTCGCTCATCTCCCGCACACTCTTTGCAGCTGCACGCGAAAACTCTCGCTACGCGATCAACGGCGTGCTGATGGTTCGTGATGGCAAAAAACTCGAAATGATTGCGACCGACGGACGCCGATTGGCCAAGTCATCTGTATCCATCTCAGGCGATGGCGAAGACACCCAGTGCATCATCCCATCCAAAGCCCTCTCGATGATCCAGAAGCTCACCTCCGACGAGAACGAGCCGGTGCATATTGCGATTACTGACAGCCAAGCAGTCTTCGCGTTCGGCGACGAACCATCCGACTCGCGGGCGGTCCTCACGACCAACCTCGTCGAAGGCACCTTCCCTCCATATGACGATGTCATCCCACGCGATCTCGATATCAAGGTCACCTTCAACCGCGACACGCTCGCATCAGCAGTCAAGCGGGCAGCGTTGCTCACCAACGAAGAATCTCGGGGGGTTCGCCTGGCGTTCACCGCTGAGAACAAACAACTCGAGCTTTCGAGCCGAGCACCAGAAATGGGTGAAGCAAACATCAAAGTCGATCTCGTCGCATACGACGGCAACGACATCGAAATCGGGTTCAATCCCACCTTCATCATTGATGCGCTCAAGGTCATCCACGATCCAGAAATCATGATCGAACTCAAAGCCCCCAACAAACCGGGTTTGTTCAAGGCCGGGAACGATTTTCTGTATGTTGTGATGCCGGTTAACCTGAGTTAAATCAACAAGTTAAACCAAGAGGTTCATCAACAAATCCGACACAGCCCATAGATCACGCAGCCTCAGCCGAGTCGCGTGGTTTTTTGATATCATCATTCAATCGGGCATGATGCACCACGCGCATGCCGCGTGATCGAGCGGGATGGGCAACGGTCGCCTGCACAGCAGCCTGCTCACAACCTATTGATTGAACACGCTTTACAACCAATCGATCATATCGAATACAGATCATGGTCAATGCGGGCATTACCACGAATCCAACGATGGCTGCAAGTTCTAGTGTGCCGAGGGTTTGGAGTGTTTCTGGGCGGATCATGGTGACTATCAGCACTGCTCCGAGGATAAAGCACCCGCACCCAATCGTGACAAGTAGCCCACGCCTGAGCCTTGCCCAGATCGGTAGATCACCAGCAGATGGATTTTCCATCGTGTTTGACATATCAAAACTATTCACGCTTGGTCCCCTTACATCTCTCAAGATGTCTCCGTCCATCGTCTGGATACTCTATTCTTCTCCAGAACCAGAAGTGAATGCCTGACGAGCAATGTTCTTCGCAGGATTTCAGCAAAACAAGTGCTGACAAACGGGGCTTTGATTTGTGTTGTGCGCCCAAGGCGGGTATCGTCCACACCTAAGAGGTATATGTTGTTGAAGATCACACACAGCCCGTTCTCGCCTGCCGCTCGACTCTTGGCGATCGCTGCCATCACAGGCACCGCGATCGGTGTAGGCGCTCCGCTGGCCAACGCCCAGCCCGAAGCCACGCCGGCAATCCAGCCCGATGCAAATCAGGACATGGCGATCTATGAGCACCGCATGATTTTGACGGTCTCAATCCGCCCGGTCATCTTCGACAATGTCGAATCAAAGCTCACCCTTCAAGCCCAGCAAGAAGCGATCAACAACATCCGCTCACTCGCGGGCACCGTCTTTGATGCCCAGGTGATCCGCGACGATATCCGTAGGCTCAATCGACTCGGATCATTCTCGCGCGTCGAGGTGTATGCCGGGATCAATGATGATGGTTCGGTCGAACTCGTCTTTGAAGTGCTCGAACGCCAGCTCGTCGTCGATGTACAGGTCGCAGGCAACGAACAGATCAACGATGCCCAGCTCGCTGCGGTCGTCGATGTCGTCACAGGCACCCCGATCGACCGGTTCCAGATTGATCGCTCCGCACGAAGGATCGAAGACCTCTACCGCCAGAAGGGATACTACTTCGCGCGGGTCATCATCGACGAGGACGAGCTCAACGATACCGGTTTGGTGCTCTTCCGCATCCTCGAAGGCGAACGCCTGAAGGTGACCGCGATCCGGTTCTCCGGGCACGAATCATTCACGACCAAACAACTCCGCCGAGAACTCAACACCAAAACCGCGTCGTTCTTCCGCAAGGGTCAGCTCGACGACGATCAGCTCGACGCGGATATCGCCAACCTGATCAAGTTCTATAAAGATCGCGGGTATCTCGATATCCGTGCCGACCGATTGATCCAACCCGCACCCAACGGCCGCGAATCGATCATCACCTATCTCGTCGAAGAAGGATCGCTCTACACGCTGCGATCGGTGCAGGTGAGTATCGAAGCCGATGGCGGTATCGCCCCCGTGTTCGACCAAACACAGATCGCCGGGCTGATGAGCATCAAAGCGGGCGATGTGTATTCTGTCCGCGAGCTCGACCGCTCGATCAACATGATCCGCTCGGCCTATGGGCAAATGGGATACACCGACGCGTCCGACCCCAACATCCGCAATGTATTCCGGATCGAGAAACGCGACCCAACCGAGCCTTTGGTCGACCTGATTGTGGTCGTAAATGAGGGCAAGCGGTATCGGGCTGGCGAGATCATCATCCAAGGCAACGACCTGACCCGCCAAGAGGTCATCCGCCGACATATCGAGATCCGCCCAACACGACCACTCGACACCACCGCGATGAATCGTTCGAAGGTCCGTTTGCGTCGGTTGCAGCTGTTCAATCCACGCACGGGCGCGAAGATCACGCCTCAGGAACCTGGGGTCGAGTTCTTCGCAGAAGTCTGGGGCGACGAGTTCCTCCCACGCGCCAGAAAAACAAAGGTCCAGCAGTCTTCCGACCCACAAACAAACCTTCGCCTCGATCGAGCAGACGGGGCGAACTATCGCGATGTGCTCATCCAGATCGAAGAAACCAACACCGGTTCATTCGATATCGGTGGTGCTGTCTCGTCTGACTCGGGTGTCATCGGGCGTATCGCGATCACCCAACGCAACTTCGATATCCGCGACACCCCCGATTCGCCCGGCGAGTTCTTCGCTGGACGCGCCTTCCGTGGCGGCGGACAAACCTTCCAAATCGAACTGCTCCCCGGCAACCGGGTGCAGACCTACTCGATCAGCTTGACCGAGCCTTACCTGCTCGAATCAAAGTACTCAGGTTCGGCGAGCTTGTTCTTCCGCAATCGTGACTTTGATGAGTTCGACGAACAACGCGCCGGTGCACGGTTCGGGCTCGGGCGACGCTTTGGCACCCGATGGAACGGCAGCCTCTCGCTCCGCGCTGAAGAAGTCAACTTGTCAGATATCGAACCAGACCGACCGGTCGATATTTTCAAGGTTCAAGACGCGAATCTGCTTGTTGGTCTCAAGGCGAGCCTCAAGCGAACAACACTCGATTCGCTCACCCGCCCAACCAGTGGCTCGCGCACAAACTTCGCGATCGAACAAGTCGCAGGCGACTTTGAGTTCACCAAGTTCGAAGCTTCGCACGCGACCTACATCCCGATCCGCGAAGATTACCTCGGGCGATCAACTATCCTGAGCCTCAAGGGTCGGCTCGGATACATCCCCCAAGGGCGCGACAACACACCGACCTACGAACGCTTCTATATGGGTGGGCAAAGCTTCCGCGGGTTCAACTTCCGCACCGTCGCACCCAAAGGTGTCCGCAACGACAACGGGCTGCCTTCAACCGATTCGGTCGGCGGCACCTGGCAGTTCTTCACGAGCGCACAGATCGAACAACCAATCTACGAAGACATCTTCTCGGTTGTTGCGTTTATTGATGCGGGCACCGTCACCTTTGATCCGGGCTTTGATGAGTTCAGAGTCTCGGTCGGGTTTGGTATCCGGTTCCATGTCCCCGCGCTGAGCCCGGCTCCGCTGGCGTTTGATTTCGGATTCCCAATCTTGAAAGAAGACACCGACGAAGAACGATTGTTCACATTTACGATCGACCTGCCGTTCAACTAAATGAATCTCACCCGCTTTTTCCATCAATCAAGCGCACAATCGATGGTTTATTGTCAACCAGAGCGACAGTTTTCGGTATATCATTGTGCAGACGATCAACTCACGATCAACTGATAAATTCGACACGCACGGAGGCCGACCAATGTCCAACAAATCCACACGATCCATCCACCCACTCATCCCTGCACTGGGCGTGTTGCTCGCAGCCTTTGTTTGGCAAGCCGGCGCGAACTCGGCTCGGCCGCCCGCACAAGATACCTCGGTCGCCACAATTGATATCGTCGAAGTTATCGATCAACTCACCGAACGCACCGTGCGCGAAGCCGAGCTTGATGCGAACAAAAATGCTCGTCAGGCACAAGTCGATGAAGTAATCGGCCAACTCCAAACACTTCAAGAAGACCTCAAGCTGCTCAACCGTGGCACCGACGAATACAAAGACAAAATCCGCCAAGCCATGGAGATGCAAGCGGTTGTCAAAGCCCGAGGCGACGCCCTCAACCAAATCCTCTCGATCGACCGTGGCGACATGATCCGAGATATGTACACCAAGATCACTGATGCCACCTCCCGTATTGCCGACCGCGAAGGTTATGACACCGTGCTCTTCGATGATTCACTCTTTCCGATCACCGAAGGCATCCCGTTCGCTGATGTCTACCGCTCGATCGTTACCCGATCCGTGATCTATCGCCACGACAGCGTTGACATCACTGATCAGATCATCACCCTGCTCAACAACGAGTTCACCGCACCTTGATTGAGATCGTTTGAAATCAATAACCAAGCGAACACACAGGTGAATAAGATGATGACGACCAAGGACGAGCAAGTGCACCAGATCAGAGCTGACGAGCTCGCTGCGATGGTTGAAGGCACACTCGTCGGCAACCCGAACCTGCACCTGCACACGCTCGCACCAATCGAAGACGGTGCAATAGGGACACTCACCTTTATCCGCTCGCAGGGCTTCGCCAAGCACTGGGCCGATTCAAAGTGTGAAGCAGCCCTTGTCACCCAGGGCATTGATGTCCCGGGGCATGATCCTGAAAATCGCGCATTGATCTTTGTCGCTGATGCAGACATGGCGATGGTGAAAGTCCTCAACGCGATCAATCCGGGTACCGCAACCCCTCCAAGAGGTGTGCATCTAAATGCGGTAATTGATCCTGATGCCCATGTTGATCCGTCCGCATCGATCGGACCAGGGTGTGTCATCTGCAAAGGCGCGACCGTCAGCGCGGGCGTCACACTGATGGCCAATGTGTACATCGGGCAAGATACACACATCGGCAACGATACACAGATCCACCCCGGCGTGGTCTTTGGCGACCGGTGCACCATCGGACAGCGCGGATTAATCTTCGCCAACACGGTCATCGGAGCCGACGGCTACGGGTTCCTTCTGGCGACCAAAGATCGCCCGGTGACGAAGGTGCCTCAGATCGGGATCGTTGAGATTGGTGATGATGTCGAGATCGGCGCGTGCTCGACGATCGATCGCGCCAAGTTTGGCGTCACCAAAGTCGGACACCGCACCAAGATTGATAACCAAGTGCACATCGCCCATAACTGCATCATCGGCGAAGATGTCCTCTTGTGCGGGCGCACAACGCTCGGCGGCTCGTCAACCATCGGCGACCGCACCATGCTCGGCGGCGCGGTCATCCTCAACGACCAAGCAACCGTAGGCAAAGATGTTAAAATCGCGGGCGGCGCGATTGTCCTCGATGTCATCAACGACGGCGAAACCGTTTTGGGTGTGCCCGCGATGCCCGCACGAATCGCGATGGCCAACATCGCAGCCCAACGCAACCTCGCTAAGTTCTGCAGAAGAGTCGACAAAACACTCAAGAAACTCGACTCGGACTACCAACCATCCTGAACTGGTTCTGATCTTCTCATGCAACGCACAACACTCAATGGATCGGTTCGTGTTTCTGGTGTTGGGCTTTTTTCCGCTCAGCCCATCTCGCTCAAGCTCTCGCCGATGCTCGATCAGTCCGGAACTGTTTTCAAACACCAAGGGATATTGATCCCCGTGCACATCAACAATCTCTCCACTATCCCTGTGCACCCCGCGTTTGCACAGATGAAACCGCGATGCACAAGCCTTTCTGTAGGAGGTGTGAATATCGCCACCGTCGAGCATGTGCTCTCTGCGCTCGCAGGGCTCGGGATCACCGATGCGTTCATTGAGATCGATTCAGATCAGCCACAGTGTGAGATTCCGATCATGGATGGGTCCGCGATTGATTTTGTGAACGCGATTCAATCGGTCGGCATTCAACAACTCAATACGACCATCAACCCGATCACCATCGCCCAAGCAATCCGCATCGAGGAGGGCGATTCCTCGATCACCATCGAGCCCGCGGATTCGCCGAGCTATTCATACACGCTTGAGTATGAGCACAAAGCGATCACCAACGCGAGCGTTGTTTGGGATGGTGATACCAATGAGTACATCAATCGGATCGCCCCCGCACGGACATTCTGTCTCGAGCATGAAGCAGTCGCGATGAAATCCGCGGGGATGTTCACGCATCTAGGCACCAAAGACATGCTTGTGCTTGGCGATGTCGGCCCGATCGACAACGCCCTGCGCCACGAGCACGAATGCGCACTTCATAAGCTGCTCGATCTGATTGGTGATCTGTCACTTGTCGGACGCCCGCTGTGCGCCAAAGTCACCGCGATCAAATCGGGTCATGCGATGGCACACCTCGCGGCACTGGCGATCGTTGAGCAAATCGCCCACGAATCTTGAGCGCATCACCCGCCTTGTGCGCAAAGTCTGTGCGCTCCAACACTCCGCTCTTGTATCGCCAATAAACCGATGTAAGATCACTTGCCCAATTGTTCCGAACAGATCGGTTCATCATTCCCCGCAGTTCCAAACTCGCCCAAACGCCGACCATCGTTCGCGTGGCGATCTCGGCGCATGTACACACGCGGGAGCTGGCAATGAACTCAATACAATCAATCTGGAACCGAATCGTTTGCACACTCACCATCGCGTGTGTGTGCCTCTTGCTCACAGGATGCACCGATCTGCAGGGCGCACTTTCGCAAGCAACATCATGGAGGGACCATGCCCAGCAGATCCAATCCGATCTGCAGGCTCAGAACGCCGAACTGATCTCGCTCCGAGCATCACTGCCGGCCGATTCGCCTCATGCGATCGAGCTCGACAATACGATCGCACAAGCCCAGGTGAAAACCCAGCTGCTCGCTTCGGCGATCGCCCAGGCAGACCTGATCATCAACGAAGCAACCAACCCAACCGACACGCTCACCCGGGCAACCAACGTGATCTCGCCCTGGATCCCTGCGCCGGCTCAAGGCCCAGTAGTCCTCGGCGCAGCCTTGATCGCAACACTCTTGCGATCCCGTAATCTCAAAGAGAACGCCAACTCGATCATCCGATCAATCGAACACCTCACCCGCAATGATCAGGACTTTGAACAGCTCTTTAAGAAGCACGCCGACACGATCCGGACAATCCAGACGCCGGGTGCACGAAAAATGATTGATTCAACCGTTCGCAAATCCAACCAATGGGCAGTCGCACTGTAGTGCTTTAATCAGACACAACTGTTTGCATCGCAAGCTCCAGCCGCCCGTTGTTGACCCGCAGAGCCCTGAGTTGTGCAACACGCCCGTCGCCGAGTTCGAGGATTCCTGAACCTACTCTGAGCACCGAAGCACTGTGGCGCGTACTCCCGACAAACCCCATCACCCGCACCGGGAGCCGAGTTCTCCCCGCGTGCGCCGAATACACCCTTACATAAAGGTCGCCTTGAACATCGATTGTAAGCCTCAGTTTGGCCCACACGATGACCGACCCAGACGCCGATACGGTGCGAACACCAATGATCAACTGATCGTTTTCAATCCCGATCCGCACCTGCTCAATTTCGCCGGGCCAGGCATCCTCGCCCTGATGTGTGATGATCGTTTCTTTGAGCCGAACCGCGAGCCAGGCGTTGGCCTGATCTGGATTGATCGCAACGGACCATTGCGGGTTGTCTGTATCGCGCACCATAGTCAGTTGGGTTGTGATCGCGTTTTCGAGTTGCTCTGCCTGTTGGATCGTTGCTTCATCTTGGGCACGCACCTTATCGACCTGTTGCCACCAGCTCGGCACATTGTTGAGCCGACCGACAGCGACGATCAACAGAATCCCCACCACTACAATCGCTGCGCACACGCAAACTGCCAATGTGATCACATGATCGTCTGCCCAAGTTTGCATCTTTGAAGAACGATTACGCACCGACAGACTGTATCCGCAATACGGATCGCGTGTATCCAACTAAAAAAAAACCAGCCCGAGAATTCCGGGCTGGTGATGTTTTTTTGTTCATTCGGCCTAGGTATATATACCCGAACCAGATCGCAGAAAACTGATTAACGCTTCGAGAACTGGAAGCGAGCACGAGCACCTGGCTGGCCATACTTCTTGCGTTCAACCTTACGAGCATCGCGGGTCAAGAACCCGGCTGCACGCAATGCGGTGTCGAAGTTCGGATCGTATCCTACCAATGCACGGGAGATGCCCAAGCGGATCGCTTGTGCTTGGCCCATGTATCCGCCGCCGTGGGCACGGATGAAGATATCAAACTTGCCTTGGGTGTTGGTGACTTTGAGTGGCGAGATCGCATCCTCGCGATACTGCATCTCTGAGAAGTATTCTTCGATGGTCTTAAACTTCTTGCGGTTGATCTGGATCATGAGCTCGCCCTTGTCTGCGTCCTTTGCAGGACGGAAACGGACGCGTGCAACCGCGGCTTTACGCCTGCCGGTGCCCCACCACCAGCCGTGCTTGTCAGCCGGCTTTGGGTCTGGAAGCACGCGGACGGCTTGTTGGGATTCCTCTGGGCCGGCGACATTTTCGCCTGCCAGTTCCGGATTAGTGATGGTGGTTTCGTAACCTGCCATAAGTATTCTACCTTTCGTTCACTGCCCGCATCCACGCGTTTGATCACATGCCAAAGCGCTTTGGACAGAGTGTATTATTCGTGTATTAGAGTTCGATTGCGTTGACGCCGACATGTGGGTGATCTTCACCCGCGTAGACCTTGAGCTTCTTGAGCATCACGCGACCAAGACGGCTCTTGGGCAACATACGACGCACGGCTTCTTCGATCAGAAGCTCAGGCTTGCGATCACGGAGATTGCCGTAGGACTCAGCACTCTGACCACCCGGGTAGCCCGAGTAGGTCAAGCGGAGCTTCTGCTCGGCCTTGCGGCCGGAAAGTGCAACCTTCGATGCGTTGGTCACAATGACGAAATCGCCACTGTCAACATGCGGGGTGTACTCCGGGCGATGCTTGCCCATAAGCACGGTTGCGATCTCGGTCGCCATGCGCCCAAGACGTTGATCGGTTGCATCAACAATGCGCCATTGTTTGACGAACTCGCCCCTCTTGGCGACAAATGTCTGACGACGCAAGTGTGTGTGCTTCTTTGTTGTTCCCATGATCCAACTCCTTCTTTCGATTCAAATCCTGCACGCGTTGTATCACTCCTGAGCGACGCGACTTGCTCTATGAGCCGTCGTGAAGATCAGCAGCGACCTTGGTCGTGCCTGAAACGCTGCCTACCGGGCAGGGCGGACAGATCTTGCACTTGGCGAAATCTGCATGTTTGTCATATCAATCCCAGACACACAAATCGTGTGGGGAGGGTAAATTAGGCTCACTCCCTTGCCGTGTCAACCGTCACAGGTGGTCGCAGCGAATAATCAAGCAACAAGGGGGCGCCAATCCCCACAAACAAGATCAGGAACACCCCGCCAATGTGCCGATGTTCGGGGCAGAGTCGACCGAAACTCCCGTCTCCATCGCATAAGTATACGCCATATGACCGACACCCCAAACGAAAACCAAAATAAGAGCCCAAAGAGCTCTCAACCCCGACCACACCTCGATACCGCGTGGTCGCCCGTCGCCGACGCGATGAGGCATGACCTGCCCAAGCCTGTCACCAAGCAGGGCAATCCGATCGATGCTGCTGATCCTGGATCGGCGGGCTCGCGGATACTCGCACTATTGATCACCGTTATGCTCGTCATTTTGGTCATCGTTTGGCAGAACACAGGCGAAGATTTTAAGTTCAACCAACTCCTCGGCAAGCCCCCGCCTCCGATTGAGTTGCAACCAAACTATTCCGCGCCCGGGAGCTTTGGACAAGTTGATTTGCTCGGACGGGTGTATCTGCGTGGTTTGAAGCTGTTTCAATCTCAACCAGTGATGAGCATGATTGATAATGGCGCAACGCCATTTGCAGATGAAGACCGCGTTCGGCTCATAATGCTCGCGGGCGAGTTTGAGAGCGACGAAGCAGCACTCGAACGACTCACCACACTCCAAGCCGAACTCATCGGCGAATCAATCGATCCGATCAATCCCCAAGAACCCGATGATCTCATCCTCGCAGAGCTTCGTGCCCTCGAAACACTCTACACCGTGGGTATCGACGCGCTCGAAGACGATCAACGCGAACAACTCGCTGCTCGCTACGGGCTCATCGGCAAGGTCGCGCTCACACACGGGCTTGAGGACACTGATCCGTTGCGCGAGCCTCTGATCACGGGCGGCGGGAAGATTATTGTCTTTGGTGCTGTCGCGTTTCTTGGTGTGTTGATCGTCCCGCTTGTCGGGTTTGGGCTGTTGGTTCTTGGGATCGTGTATTACGCATCGGGTCGGCTCAAGATGCTCAACCATGTCCCCACCAAGGGCGGGAGTATATTCCTCGAAACCTACGCGCTCTTTATCGGCGGGTTTTTGGTGTTGTCCGTCGGGACCTTCTTTGTCTCCAACTCTTCAATGCCAGAACTTGCATCATTCTCGCTTGTCGCACAGTGGCTCTTGCTGCTGACCGTGCTCTGGGGCGTGGTTCGGGGGATGCAATCTCGCCAATGGCGCAAAGCCATCGGATGGCACGCCGGCGAAGGAGTGCTCAAAGAAATCAGGATCGGGATCATCGCGTACATCGCTTCGCTCCCGATCTATATCTTCGGCGTGCTCATCACGGTCGTCCTGCTCATCATCAGCGAAACAATCAAGCTCGCCCAAAGCAATGGGGTTGCCCAAGAACCCGTCTCGATAACCAACCCGATCTTCGAGATCATCGCATCGGGTGACTTTATCACCATCGCGATGCTCTTTGTGCTCGCCACCACCTGGGCACCGATCGTCGAAGAAGCCATCTTCCGAGGCGCCCTCTATCGCCACCTGCGGGGATATATGCACTGGGTATTCGCGGCGATCGCCAGCGCGTTCCTCTTTGCGTTCATGCACGACTATGG
>CAJXXI010000040.1 GCA_913062615.1 uncultured bacterium
TCAGGTAAGGTCATGCTGTTTGAAGAGTTCGACCGGTTCTCGGATAAAAGTGGGCTCTACTTCGCCTATCCAGAAGCGAAACCAAACCTCGCATTCTTCGATGGTTCAGTTCGCAGCGAACAAACCGCCGATTGTAATCCAGGATGGAACCCAGATAATCCGGCTGTTGAGTGGACACAGCGATATGTACCGCTCGATACCTTCCCTATTCCAAAGGGTGGGCTCAACGATGGCACAGAATACTGCCAGCGTTTCCGGTGGACCCGTCATGGGCTTCAGGGAATCGACTTCGGTGGCAAGGATGTCGGGCGTAAGCGTCATGACGGCCTCCTCGACCCTCCAGTCTGTGTGAACTAATCCACAACTGATAGAACAACTATTCAAGCCCTCGCTTCACAGCGAGGGCTTTTTTTGTGTACTACGATGGGGCACACACAAAGCATGCACAGAAAACAACCCGCAGTTTGCGGGTTGTGTGGTGCGGTTTGCGGATGAAGTGTTGTACGACTGCCTGTGCGGTGTAGTCTTATGGCCCGCGTCGACGGAATCTGCGAAGGTCGGCCATCAGGGTTTCGATCTCGGATTCCCAGTAGGTGACATCGATTGCTTCGGCGAACCGCCCGTCAACCATCGAAGGCATGTTGAGCTTCTGTGCTTCTTTGAGGTAGCGTTTGTAGCTGCCCAGGTGCTTACGCATCGCTTGGAGCGTCGCTCCGCGTTGCATGATGTACTGGTCGTTGTACAGGTATGCCTGCTCTGAGTTGAACCCTCGGATGGTTGCGTTGAGCCGATCTTCGAGCCGCTTTGATTTCTTCACCGCTTTGGCGAAGAGTTCGGTTCCGATGTCTCCGGCGCTGTCCCATTGATCAATGCCTTGGATCTCTGCCCATTCTTCGAGCGTTTTTCCGTTGGGCATCGCATCGACGATGCCGTACTTAATCGCCTGCTTGGCGGTAAGGGTTAAAATGGATTCTGGGCCATCGATGGTCTCGTATCCTCTTGGAAGCCCATCGAGTGTGTCTGAGAAGACCCATTCGCCGTCTTCCTCATAGGCATAGACCGACGCACTCGAGAGGATCATGGCCCGGACGAGGTAGCCCGAGTGCCCGTTGGCATCGGCGCCGCTTTCGAGCTTGGCCGACATGATCGAGTTCATCTTGAGATCAACCTCTGCAGATCCGGTGGCATTCGTCGTGTAGCCCACAGCTCCGCCAAAGTCAGAGCCAGGTGCCATGGTGATCGTATCACAGGTAAACGAAGGCCAGATCGAGGCGCTGATTGCAGATTCGATCAGCATGTGCATCTTGAACTCGCCTTTGTGCTCTTTCATGATCGCGACAATGTCGTTGGCACACCAGAGTGCGCCCCCGCCAGAGTTGATCCGGAAGACGACATCGGTGACGCCGTTCTCTTTGGCCCATTCGAGCGAGTCCGCGACGCCGCCCGGATAGATTTCCTTACCGAAACCGCCTTTGAGAGGCACTTCCATGAGTAGGTTGAATCCGTCGCGTTTAAGGATTTTGTTCGTATCCTCGACCGGTTCGGTCGCCTTTGGCAGAATCATTGCTGGAGTGTCATTCGTGGCGGGTGTAGTTGATACCTCACCAATCACTACAGATTTCACTTTTCGGCGATCGAGCTTGAGTCTTGTGGATATCCCATGAATTGAAGTATCAATCTCAACAGTTCGGCGGGTCTGAGAGACGACTGTGCCCGTGTGGACGGTGCCGTCACGCATGATAATCTCATCACCATTGGCGAATGCGGTCAGGGCACAAAGTGCACCAGCGATCGCTGCGATTCGGAAAGCAGAATGGTTCTTCATTGTTCTTTTCATTGATTGATTCCTACAGAGATACCCCAGAACGAGGTTCATTCGCTTGTAATATATCATCTAGCCTATCAGATAACGCACACCGTGCCAAGTTTGTTGCACGGAATTTGGATGAGATTTGTACTTTCGGGCTATTATCAGGTGTGAATACACGATTTAAGGTCATTGTGGTCGGTGGGGGGCATGCCGGGGTTGAAGCCGCATGGGCGGCGGCTAATCGGCTCGGCACGCCCGGTTCGGTGGCGCTTGTTTCGCTCGATGTATCGAAAATCGGTGTAATGAGCTGCAATCCCGCGATCGGCGGGTTGGCCAAAGGGCAGCTCGTCCGTGAAATCGACGCGATGGGTGGGGTGATGGGGCTGATCGCAGACGCGACAGGGATTCAGTTCAAGGTCCTCAATACCTCCAAAGGCTCCGCAGTCCACGGCCCGCGGTGCCAGTCAGACAATGTCGCCTACGCATCTGTCGCGCAAGAGCTTATCCGGTTCCGCGACGAGATCGAAGTTATTGAAGGCACAGTTGAAGAGATACTCACAAGTGATGCTGATACCACATGCGTCCAGGGCGTGCGTGTGCTTGTCCATGGGCAAGAGCGAACGCTCGAAGCACCAACCGTCATCATCACCACCGGCACCTTCATGCGTGCGTTGATGCATATGGGTTCAGAGAAAACCGCTGGCGGTCGATTCGGTGAGAAGACGGCATCGGGGATATCGAACTCGCTCAAAGATCTTGGTTTCGAGCTTGGTCGGCTCAAGACTGGGACGCCGCCTAGGTTGGATTTCACCACAATCAAATGGGACGATCTTCCCGTTGAAGCGGGCGATGAAGAACCTGTTCCTTTCTCAGAACTTACGCCGGGGGGCTGGGCACTCGGCGATGTTGAGTGTGATCAGTTTCCACGGATCGAGCAGGTGACTTGCCGACAGTCGAGCACGAATCTAGATGCACATGAGATTATCCGCAACAACCTCGA
This sequence comes from uncultured bacterium, assembly GCA_913062615.1. Lineage (GTDB taxonomy): Bacteria > Planctomycetota > Phycisphaerae > Phycisphaerales > UBA1924 > UBA1924. The sequence continues at coordinate 2,811 of CAJXXI010000040.1, forward strand.
TCGTGCGCCGATGTTTACCGGGCAGATCGAATCGAAAGGGCCACGCTATTGCCCGAGCATCGAGGATAAGGTCGTGCGTTTCCACGAGCGCGATTCACACGGCGTGTTCCTTGAACCCGAATCGCACAGTACGGACTGGGTCTACTGCAACGGCATCGCGACAAGCCTGCCCAGTGATGTGCAAGACGAGATCATCAAACGGATGCCCGGGTGTGAAAACGCCAAGATTGTGCAGTATGGATACGCGGTGGAATATGACATGGTCCGCCCGCATCAGATATACACCACCGGGCAAACGCGTGCGGTGCGTGGGTTGTTCTTTGCCGGTCAGATCAACGGCACAAGCGGATATGAAGAAGCCGCTGCGCAGGGGTTGATTGCAGGTTTGAACGCGGCGATGCTTGCGCAAGAGGGCGATGCGTATGAGGGATTCTCGTTTGGGCGTGATGAGGCGTACATCGGGGTGTTGATGGATGATCTGGTGACGAAGACCCCGCGTGAGCCGTACCGGATGTTTACGAGCCGGGCGGAGCATCGGTTGATCTTGCGAGCCGACAACGCGCCGGATCGATTGACCCCGATTGCGCACATGCTTGGATTACTCGAAACAAGCGAGCTTGGTCGTCAGCGGTGGGGGTTGTTTGAATCGCGCAAGGAATCGCTCGAACGCGGGCGCGTGTTGCTCGGCGAACTCCGCGATGGCGAGAAGACCTTGGCGCAGCGTCTGCTCGATCCGGATTACACAATAGAGCTTCTCAAAGATGCGATGACCGAATCCCTCGGCGAGCACGGCATGGGGATCTGGCGGACGCTGCATTCTGACACGCGGTATGAGCCATATATCGAGCGTCAGCGCGGGCAGATCCGGCGCAGTTCTGAGATGGAGCATCGTCCGTTGCCCGATTGGATTGTGTATAGCGAGTTTGAATCGATGCGCAACGAGGCAAGGCAAGCCCTCGACAAGTTCCGCCCGACGACCTTTGGGCAGGCATCCCGGCTCGAAGGCGTGACGCCGGCGGACATCACGCTGTTGAGTGTGTTGATCAAGCGTGCGCGTGCAGCGCAGCGCGAATCCGCTCAAGAGTAGGAATCATATTATGAATGTGATTGGCCGCCGAGCATGCGGATCTCGTCGCGGAGGATCGCTGCAAGTTCGAAGTTCTCCGAGACAATCGCTGCTTCGAGTCGTTGACGAAGCTCGGCACGCTGGCTGACGGGGAGCTTGGGGATCAACGAATCTCGCATGTCCTTGAGCATCGCAACTTCACCCGATTCGTCATAGAGCTCGGGTTGCTCGGCTGCGCCGAAATATTGTTTGAGGGCTTCGAGCCCTTCATCGATCGCCAATATCGCGGCTTTGTTTTCTTCAGACTTAAGTGCCTGGCTCGCGAGTGATCGTGCACGCATCATCATGATGTATGGGCGGTGGGATTCCATCGCGTGCATGTCGTCCTCGTTGAGGGCATGATCACGGAAGAGATTGAGCACCCGCAAGTTCCGCGAGGTATCACGGACGACGGCTTCATAATCTTCGAGCACGAGCATGGCGATGTATCGGTGGTAATACTGCTGGGCTTCTTCGCGGAGCGATCGGCAGTCTTCAACGCTCAGAAACCGGGTTGAGGCCCTATTTGATTCGTTCTCTTCGCTCTGTCTGTCGAACTGTGTTTTTTCGAGAAACTGCTCTTCGTCATCTTTACCGGTTCGGGAATCTTCCGGATCGTTATCGAGAGCGTCCTGATCGATCTTGGATTCGTAGTATTCGAGGAGCGAATCGAAACCATGAGGGCGTTTGCCATCTGGTCGGTTTTCGGTGCTCATCTGGAGGAGTCCGAGGTCGAGTCTAACCTGAATTTTCGTATTGCCGTCGGCTCCTTCAATTAATCGGACGGTAATTTGACCTGATTCGAAGGGCCATTCTTCAAAGAGTTCTGTGAGGTCTCGTTCCATGGATTCTCGTTGGTTTTGGGGCAGAATTAGTTATTGTGCAGCGAATTCTTGGAGATGCCAATAAAATTCCGAAAGCCCGATCATATTGTATGAATTGTCGGTTTATCACTCTAATCGGTGCAATCGGGTAGGTCGGTGCACTCAACTTTTATAAGAAATTCCCCTTAGTTCAGGCTTTTTCCTCTTTCGCCGATGGAACATATCGCGTAGACTGACGAACGGAGTAGAGGAGGGATCTTTGTCCCCCACATCTGTTTTATTTTCCGGCAGCGCTCGCTGCGGAGAAGGGTAGGGTAGGAAATTGAGTACATCTATAGGTTCGTCCAAATCGGACTCGTCCGTTTCAGGTTCAACAGGGTCTCGTTCTACGGGGTCGACTTCGTCGCGCTCTGGGGTGAAGTCTGCATTGCAGACCTATCTCAAAGAGATCAATCGATATTCATTGCTCACGGCTGAAGAGGAGCGTGAACTTGGATGGAAGATCATCAACGATCAGTGCCCTATCGCACGCGATCGAATGGTCAACTCCAATCTTCGATTGGTTGTGTCCATCGCTAAGAAGTACAGCAACCGTGGGCTCCCGATCACTGATTTGATCGAAGAGGGCAACATCGGTTTGCTTCGTGCTGTAGAGGGCTTTGATCCGGCGCAGGGCGCACGATTCAGCACCTATGGCAGTTGGTGGATCAAGCAGGGCATCAAGCGTGCCCTGATGAACGCCAATCAACCGATCCACATCCCGGCATACATGGTCGAGTTGATCTCCAAGTGGAAGATGCACTCGCGATTGATCCATGCCCAGACTGGGCACGAGCCAACGATGGAAGAGCTCTCGCAAGCGATGGATCTCCCGGTCAAGAAGATTCAGATCATCAAGCGTGCGGTACGTGCATTCAATGCACCGAACCAGGCACCACGCGATCTCAACGGCGAGGCTGTTGGGCTTGGCGGGTTGATCCAAGATTATCGCGGCACATCGCCTGATGATCAGTCGCTCAAGGCTGAGGAACTCGGAATCTTGCGTCGCCTGATGGAAACGATTGATGATCGTGAAGCCGGTATTTTGCGTCTGCGGTTTGGGCTTGACGGCTCAGAGCCTATGACGCTCAAAGAGATCGCAGGCGAAGTCGGTATCTCGCGTGAGCGGGTACGTCAGATCATCGAGGAATCACTCGATCGTCTCAACGAACGGCTCAATGATGCCAAGCCGAGCCAGTTCTTCCGCAGGACCGATCCAGTCTTCGAGGAAGTGACGCGAGGCACCGATCAGCATGCACCAAGCATCGCCCATGTCGATCACACCCAGGCATCGCACAAAGCGGGCTGAGACACAAAATAACCAATGCTCTCTCTCCTCTGACCGGGTCATTCCATATGGCCCGGTCAGTTTTTATATTGGGCAAGGTTGGGGGCAAGGTTGGTCGCGTAAGTGCAGGCATGGGGGCTAAGATTTGATCTTGCGGGTGTGGAATAATCCTGCCCGCGCACAAGTTCGCATCCATCCAGCAACCGACATTTCTCGGTCCGCGTTCGAGGAGAATAGTTTGACCGATACAACAGACACCATCCACAAAGTACTCATCATCGGGTCCGGGCCTTCTGGCTGGACCGCAGCGATCTATGCAGCCCGCGCCAATCTCAACCCTGTTGTCTATGTCGGGGTCGCCAAGCAAGACCCCGGCCCGATCCTCCCGGGCGGACAGCTCATGCTTACGACCGAGGTCGAGAACTATCCCGGTTTCCCAGATGGTGTCGAAGGCCCTGAGATGATGATGAAGTTTGAGCAGCAGGCCCGGCGCTTCGGCACCACAGTCGTCGGCGAGGATATCGTCAAATGTGATTTCTCGAATGATGGATCGCCTCACACGCTTCATACTTCTGAGGGCAATACCGTGCGCGCCCACGCAGTGATTATCTCGACGGGTGCGACCGCCAACTGGCTCGGGCTCGAGAGCGAGATGAACCTCGCGACCACCGGCGGGGGCGTCTCGGCGTGTGCTGTCTGCGATGGCGCACTCCCCGTATTCCGCGATCAACCCGTCGCGGTTGTTGGCGGGGGCGATACAGCACTCGAAGAAGCAACCTACCTCACCAAGTTCGCATCAACGGTCTACATCATCCATCGGCGCGACGCGTTGCGTGGATCAAAGGTGATGCAAGAACGATACTTGAACCAACCCAACGCCAAGGTCATGTGGAACAAAACGGTTGTCGAATGCTTGAGCACGCCTGATGACTTTGGCAACGAAAAACTCTACGCGATCAAGCTCAAAGATACGGTTACCGGCGAAGAATCCGAGATGGCGGTCAAGGGCATGTTTGTTGCAATCGGGCATACGCCGGCGACCAACTTCTTGCGTGATACCGGGCTCGAGTTTGATGATGCTGGGTATATTGATCTCAAGACCCGGAGTTCGAAGACCAACATCGCGGGCGTGTTTGCAGCCGGCGATGTCGCGGACGCAAACTATCGCCAGGCGGTCACCGCTGCGGGCATGGGTTGCCAGGGTGCGATTGACGCCGAGCACTGGCTTGCTGATGAGGGCTTGAACTAAAATCTGAATCTGTTCATCGATAAAAAAGTATGTAAAAAGACACCCCGCGTTGTGCGGGGTGTCTTTGTATGGGGTGGTGATGTCGACTTACTCTTTGTACTCGGCGAGTCGCTCTTCGAGTTCTTTGGTGAGATCGTCGCTGTCGGTTGGTGCAAGTTCGATGGCCTTCGTTTGCCATTTGATTGCTTCAATCGTGTTGCCGGTTTTGAACGCAGCGAGTGCGTAGGTGTCGAGCAACGACCAGTCTTTCCATTGGGTCTTTTCGCAAGCGATGGCGATGGCTCTGTGGGCGAGTTTGTAGTCTGCTTCACCGATATTTTCAGATTTAGCCGTGATGATCATCCACGCGATCGCGTTGAGCCCACCGGGTTCATCGGTGAGGTGATTGTCGATGAGCAGATTAGCGATCTGGCGTGCGACTTCGAGGTTTTCGCCCGTGCCTACGAGTTGGCGGAACTTAGTAAAGCCCGCCGACATCAGCATGCCGCTCTTTGCATCGCTCGCGTCGAAGTCGCCTTCGATGATATCAGCGAGTGGTTCATCGATTCCGCCTGGATGTCCGACCCAAGCGATGTGCCCGGTGGTATCGACGATGAACGCTGCCGGGATGCCGTTCTGTGCTGCGGGTTTCATCCAGGTGTCTGCCATGTCGCTGCCATTTTCGACCGCGACGGTGTAGCTCATCCGCTCGCCTTGTTCTTCGACGAATGCTTCGACCTTGGCGATGCGGTCTGCTTGATTGTCAACGCCTTCCCAGACATTGACCCCGATGAACTGTACTTTATCGCCATGATCTTTTTGAAGTTCAGAGAGGTGTGGGAATGCTGCGACACAAGGGCCACACCAAGTTGCCCAGAACTCGACAACATAGACCTGCCCTTCTTCAAACCCATCGACCGAGTCACCCTTCACAAACTTGGCGATCGCCAGTTCAGGGGCTTTGGATCCGATCGAGAGTTCGGGGAGTTCGACAAAGTCGGCGAGTGTCTTTGCTGGTGCTGTCGTATCAGCCATTTTGTCGTTGTGGTGGGCGTGCTCTGGTCCTACTGCGAGCGCTGATGAGCCTGCGCACAGTGCGAGGGTCAGGGTCGATGCTGCGAATATTCGTTTCATGGGGAGTCTCCTGATGAGGTATTTGGTGAGGTCGGTGTCAATGTACGATACCGACAGAACCCTCTGAGGGTTGAGCGAATTGGAGAGAAACAGTTGATAATTGGGTGGATTGGTATTAGTGCCAGTTTGGGAGATCGCATTCGCCGAGCATTTGGAACCCTTTGCGACGCAGGATCTGCCCGGCGAGGGTTGGATCATCGACTGCGATCGCGATCGCGGGGTCTTCTGAGGAGTTGTGCATCAACGGATAGGCAAATGCGATATTGATCTCAGCTCCGAGCAGGTACAGGCAGAGCTTCGAGAGCGTGTGCCCGTCTGAGAGTTCGACGAGGAGGACCTCGTGCTCGGAGAACGGGAAGTTGTTCTCGCGGAGGAGCTTGCGAGCTTCACGGGCTTCGTTGGTGATCAGCCTGACCACGGCATGATCTGAAGCCTCGTGGACCGAAATGGCACATAATGAGACCGGAGCTTCGTCGAAGTGCTCGGTCAGGTCGAGCATCTTTCCAACTTTATTGGACAGAAACACGCTGAACTGGACCGCGGTTGGGGGGCAATACCCTTGGGTGGTATCAAGAGGGATCGGAGATTCCGTCATGGTCGAGTTGCCCTTCCGTGGCGTGTCTGCTCCCCATAGTTTCGGCGAAACGGAGCATTGGGTGTTGGAAGTTCTATTCAACTGTATATTGGGCAGTTATGCAACCCAGAAAACGAAAAACGCTTGGGATTTCCCCAAGCGGTGTGTGAATCGTTTGGATTGTGCCGAGTATTGGGCGAAACTGGCCGAGTTGAATCCAACTGGGTCTATGAGCACCGATCAGACCGAGAAGCTTGATCCACAACCACAGCTGCTCGAAGCATTTGGGTTGTTGAACACGAACCCGCGACCCATGATTTCGTCCTTGAAGTCGACCGTGACGCCGCTGAGGTAGAGGAGGCTTTTGGGATCGATGATGATCTTGATGCCGTGCTGCTCGAAAACCTCATCGGTATCCTTCTGCGTCTCGGTCAGGTCGAGCAGGTAGCTAAAGCCCGAGCATCCCCCGCCCTTGACCCCGATGCGGAGACGGACCTTGTCCGATTCGAGTTCCTGTGAAGCAACAATTGTTCGGACCTCATTGGCCGCGAGTTCGGTAAGGATGATTGCTTGTTCTTGGGTGGCTTGTTCGCTCATTCTTTGACTCCAATAGGTCCTAGAGAATAGGCCTGCAATTATTTGGTTCGGCTTAGATTCTATGCCTCAATCCGGTGTCGGAACACAATTTGGGTTAGGCGTTCTTTTGTTTGTAGTCTTCGATTGCCGATTTAATCGCGTCTTCAGCGAGCACCGAGCAATGGATCTTGACCGGAGGCAGCGAGAGTTCTTCGACGATCTCGGTGTTCTTGATGTCCATGCCCTCGTCGAGAGTCTTGCCCTTGAGCCATTCGGTGGCGAGCGATGAGCTGGCGATTGCCGACCCGCACCCGAAGCACTTGAACTTGGCGTCTTCGATCAAGCCGGTGTCTTCATCGACCTTGATTTGGAGCTGCATGACATCGCCGCACTCTGGTGCGCCGACGAGCCCGACCCCAATGTTGGTGGCGGCTTTGATTTCTTTCTGGGTGCCGAAGGTTCCGACATTCTGTGGATGCTCGTAGTGAGCGATGACTTTGTCTGAGTAGGCCATGATATATTCCTTCTAACTGATCAGATGGAGTGCCTTAGTGGGCAGCCCATTCGATTTTGGTGATGTCGATGCCCTCGTTGTGCATGTCGAACAAAGGCGACAGATGGCGGAGTTTGTTGACCGCTTCGATGATCATCTCGCCCGCGTAGTCGATTTCTTCTTCGGTGGTCCAACGCCCCATGCTGATACGGAGGGATGAATGGGCGAGGTCGTCGCCGACGCCGAGTGCTTTGAGTACATAGCTTGGCTCGAGCGATGCGCTGGTGCATGCCGAGCCTGAACTCATTGCGATCTCTTTGAGCGCCATCATCAGGCTTTCGCCTTCGACGAACCCGAAGGAGATGTTGGTGAGGTGTGCGAGTCGTTTGGTTGGGTGCCCGTTGATTTGTGTCACATCGAGTGCATCGGTGACGGTTTTTTCGAGCCTGTTTCGAAGCCCCAAAAGGCGTTCGCGTTCGGAGTCCATGTCTTGTGCGCACAGCTCGCAGGCTTTGCCCAGCCCGACGATGCCCGTCACATTCGCGGTGCCCGCGCGGAACCCGCGTTCTTGGCCGCCGCCTTCTTGGAGGGCGATGATGCGGACGCGTGGACGGCGCCGACGAACATACAACGCGCCGACACCCTTTGGTCCATAGATCTTGTGTCCTGAGAGCGAGAGCAGATCGACATTGTCGGTCTTTACATTTGTAGGCATTTTGCCGACCCATTGCGTGGCGTCGGTGTGGAAGATGATGCCTTTGTCATGGCAGAGCTCACCGATCTGCGGGATCTCGTTGAAGGTGCCGATCTCGTTGTTGGCCCACATGACGGTGACGAGGATGGTGTCGTCGCGGATGACCGCTTCGATCATTTCGCGGGTGACTGTTCCGTCGGCTTTGGGGTCGATGAGTGTGACATCAAAGCCTTCTTTTTCGAGACGCTTGCACGGATCGAGCACGGCTTTGTGCTCATGGATCACCGAGATGATGTGCCCGCGGTTTTTCTCGCCCGCCGGCTTCTTGGCGTACATGTTTGCAGCGCCCTTGATGGCAAGATTGTTGGATTCGGTTGAACCTGAGGTAAAGATAATCTCTTTGGAATCGGCGCCGATCAGATCAGCAACCTGCTGGCGTGCCTTGGTGACGGCGTCTTCGCCGGCCCAACCAAACGAGTGGTTGCGCGAGCCGGGGTTGCCGAACATTTCGGTGAAGTAGGGGAGCATGGCATCAACCACACGCGGATCACAAGGAGTCGTCGCGGCGTGATCAAGATATATGGGGAGTTTGACGGTCATCGTCATACCTCAAAAGGGGTTCAATATTGGGGAATGATTCCGGATACGGCGATCCTGATACTTAGAATCATTCCAGAATAGTATAGTCAATTTTGAGATTGAAAGCAACGCAAATGTACAAACAAGCAGTGGGTTCGGCTTTGCAGATTATTAGCTCGGGCGGATGTATCGGAGTTTGACCCGGTTGCCCGATTTGTTGAAATCAACTTCGGTCATGTACGCCCGCATAAGCATGACGCCTCGCCCGGAGGGTTTGGAGAGGTTCTCTTGGAGCGTTGGATCGGGCAGTGATGCGGGGGAGAAACCGGGGCCCTGATCTTCGACCGCGACCTGGATGTCTTTTTCCGAAACAGCGTACTCGATATGCACGGTGAGGGATTGATCGAGCCCTTCGTGTCCGTGTTCGAATGCGTTGGTGATTGCTTCTTCGATTGCGAGTCGGACGGCGAAGAGTGCGCTGGTGCCGAAGGACTTTGATTCTGCTTGTGCAAGTATTTTATCGATGAGCGCACTGACCTTTGCGCGGTCGTGCACAAGATCAACGCCTTGGGCGTCCTCGATATGTGTTCGTGGGTCACTCATGCTCAATGCAATCGAATAAATTATCCCGCAAAGGCGGCGTGTGCTTCTTCGGCTGTGTCGTGGATGTTAAAGAGCTTGTTGAGCCGAGTGATTACGAACACTTCGTAGATCTGCGGATCGATGTTTGCGAGATGAAGCTGTCCTTGCTTCTCTCTGATTTTGTTGTTGATCGTGATGAGTGCGCCCAGCGCTGCCGACGAGAGATGGTCGACATTCGAGAAACTGATCAGTATCTTGGGCGTGTCGGCTTGGTCGATCACTGCGGTGATCTCCTCGCTGATCGCTTGGATATTTGCTTCGTCGAGGATATTGCGATCAATAAACTCAACGAGGGTGACCCCGTCATTGTTCGAAATTTTTAGTCTTGAGTCGCTCATCGGTGCGTGTCCTCGGGATCGTGAAACTAGCGAAATGCCAGACCACACTATAGAACATTATTGTGGTGTCGGCACGATCAGATTGGTCCGGAATAAAAAAAGGGCACACCGAATGGGTGTGCCCTTGAAGATTCAAAGTAATCTTTTTTTATTGTCCGAGCTGATCGAGGAGCCCTGGGAAGTTGAGTTCTTCCTCTTCGTTCTGGATCAAGATGGTTGGCTTGAGCAAGATGAGCAGGGTCTTTTCGGTCTTGGTGTCGATCCGGTTCGAGAAGAATCGGCTCAGGATGGGGATCTTGGAGAGAACAGGCACGCCGGTTTCGACTTCGAGTTCTTCAACAATCCGCTGACCGCCGAGGAGCACGGTGCCCTGGTCGGGGATCGTGACGGTGGTGTTGAGCTGGGTCGCATCGATGATGGGGACCTGAATCGCAGCACCGAATAGTTCGCCGCCGCCTTGGCCACCTTGGCCGCCCACGCCGGTACCACCGGTACCGCCGCCGCCGCCAACCGCACCAGTCACTACACGGTCTTGGCCGAAGCTGAGCTTGGATTGGGTGGTCTGGATGGTGAGCGTGACATATCGACGGTCAGCCGATGCAACGCCGGTGATGTCGATCACGACACCTGTTGAGATCGTAGCGATCGTGGGGTCAAAGGCACCAGCACCCGAACCAACAACAGGGGTGAGGTCAGACACGAAAGTCGACGAGGTCGAGACCGCGATGAACGATCGTTGCCCGTTGGTGAAGGTCAAGCGTGGTGCAGTGAGCAATACAGAGCGTTGATCGGCCTGTGTTGCTTCGACCAAGAAGTCAACTTGGATATCGTCCAAGAATCGTCCGGTGACGCCCAGTGCGGGGTTGAGCCCGAGGATGGTAGTTGCAAAGGAGCTCGCTGCAGCAAGCTCGTTGGTCAGACCAAACGAGTTCTGAGCCGCACGGATAACAGAGAACTGGTCGTTGGGAAGATTTTGGCCGTTGAAGAAACCGCCGTTGAACCCAGGACCGAGCACCGGTTGTGAGATAGGACCAAAGTCGAACTGTCCGTCACCGTTGGCATCTGTAAAGAAGTTGCCGCCGCCAGAGACATTGTTGACAAGATTGCCTTCTGAATCGAAGTAATCAGATGGGAGCAATGATGGGTCAATGGTTCTAGCGAGTTGGAACTCGGTGTTGTTGGCATTGAAATATACATCAAGGTCGAACCCGATTTGTTCGAAGAAGTTCTGGTCAACCGAGAGGAATCTGGTTTCGACATTGATCTGAACTGCACGCTGTTGGCGGAGCTTGTTGAGCAAGCCGATGATTGCGCGGTGGTTCTTTGGGGTCGTGGTGATGATGAAGTTGCCGTTGAGCTCGGTGATCGAGCTGGTATCGCCGCCGATGGAGACCCATCCGTCCGGGTCAACATTGGCTTGGATCAGATCAACGATTGCCTGAACACGATCAGCACGGGGGACATCGTCAACGGCTTGGCCGCCACCCGAGAAGGGGCTTTGTCCGCCGCCGCCACCGCCGCCGCCAGCTGCCGAGACCGCACTCTGGAGATCAAACTCTGGAGCGTTATCGAAATCGGGCACGACGAAGAGCAGGTCGCGGATGTCATATGTTTCAAGGATGGTGTTGAGTCTAAGCACTTCGTCTGAAGCGATTGTCAATATACCATCTTGGATCGACCATCCTGCGGGGAGGGTTGGGTCAGAGACTTTGCCGAGCACGCGATCGAGCAGGACAGAAATCTGTACGCTGCGGAGCGTGAGATCAACCGGGGTGTCAGGATCAACACCGATGTCGGCCAATGATTCCCAGTCTACATCGATATCGATACTGGTGGTTGAACCGATGAATGCGACGACATCTTCGAATGCGTTATCGTTGAAATCGACCGGCATTCTGGTGTCACGCATGGTTGCGAGCACCGAGCGGTTGGCTTCGGATTCAGCAAACTCGAGCGTGTCGCCGCGGCGGAACGAAATCGCCGGCCAGTCGTCTGGATACCCAATAATCGATGCAGGTGCGATCATCGCTTCCTGATTATCAATCGACTGATTCATGTAGCTCACGCTCTTAGCACGCTGATATCCAAGGTTCTGGCGGTAGATAATCGTTTCTTCGATGATGTCTTTGAGCAAAAGTCCTGCGGGGCTGCCCGGATCAAGGAAGAGGATCGACTCGACAACTTCGAGTGCTTCTTCGTACTTGAGTTCTTGCTGGAGAGCATGGACTCTTTCGAGGTTGGCAATGATCTTTGCGTTGCGATCGCGGTTGCGTTCGAACGCGTGTGCTGCGGTTTCTTCAGCGAGTCTTGTTTTTTCGATCTCGCGTTGAGCAATCTGAAGCTCGTGCTCGGTGGTGTTGATCTCGGTGATCAGAGCAGCGACGGAATCAATGTACCCCTCGAAAGCTGATTCGGGCATGACATCGCGAGCGCGCTTGATGGTCAGGTCTGCCTGTGCTGCAAGGGTGCGTGCGGTGTTGGTGTCGCCTTCGAGCAATGCCTGCTGGGCATCTGTGAGGTAGTTGTTGAACGCAGCGTCTGCACGCTGACGCTGAAGAGATCTTTCACGATCATCTTCGTCGAGGATGTCCTCAGGGCCGCCCTGGGTTCCGAGGTGCATTTGTGCCTGTGAACGACGATCTGTTGCGAGTTGGAGCTCTTCAGCAGAGATATAGCTACCAAATTTGGTAATGATCGAGGAGTAGAGTTCGAGTGCGGTGCTGAATCGGCGTTCTTCGAACGCGATGTTTGCTTGTCCGAGCTGGCTCTGGGCTTCGAACTGACGAGCCGCGTCGAGCAGGTTGATCTCAGGTGTTTCTTCGGCGAGCTCTACTTCCGTAGGCTCGTCATCAACGAGCTGGACATCAATCGGTTCGTCTACGGGTTCATCTTCGGGCTGGCCAAGGTATGAGCCCGAGCGTGCGCCGTCCTGCTTTGGTGCCGCGGATTGTGTGTTGCCCAAGAGCCAATCGGAGTTTAATCCTGATTCAGGAGCGAGCATACCCATTGCCGGGTTGAACGAGCCGAAGGAGACTCCTTGGGTGTGTTCGAGCTGTGACAAGCGATCGCGGTATGTATCGAGTGTTTGGTTCTGTGCGCTGGTGAGCTCGAGTCCGAGCTTGCCGATGCGTGTGATGAGCGATTTGGAGTTTGCGTATTCGCCCGCTTCAAATGCTTGTGCCGCCATGGTGATCGCGTTGCCCACTTTGGGTGCTGCGTCTGCCTGGCGAACATTGATGAGATCAAGAATGGCCTGCGAGCTCTGGACTTGATCTGCGGAGGACTTGTTCGACGCGATGACCGCGCTGGCTTGTCGGCGAGCCTCGACGAGGTTGTCACCCATCAGTGCCATCTCGGCCTTTTGGAGGCTGATGTCGAGCCTGTTGGTCTTCTGGATCTTGCGTTCTACATTCGCCAAGAGTGACCACAAACGCTGACCTTGCTCATCTGAGAGCATGGCGCCGGCGGGCGAGTCTTGGAGTGCAAAGAGCATTGCTCGTGCACGAATGAGCTTGGAGTTCTCAACAAGCAACGCTGCTCGTGCGAGCACCGTATCGGCGTTTGCAGAGCTTTCCGATGCGATCGCGTCGGTGGAGGACGCAAATGCTGGGGTTGCTTGGACGCCGGTGAAGGCGATTGCTGCGAGAAGCAATGAACGAACTGAACGATAAGTAGTGGGTGACATCCGGATCACTCCATTTATGGATCGTGTAAAGAAAACTGTGGGAGTCCAGCTTCTGTGCGAACTGTCATGCGCGATGTTGCACCGTTTGCATCATCTCCGCGTTTGTTTGTTGGCTGCGATATCTTGCAGCCATTGTATACCGCAAATGAATCGCCGCCTGTGGCGACTCTCGCAGGAGGTGACGATATCGGGGTTTGACCCGAATCGCAATCCCAACTGCAATGAGTTTGTCCTTTTCCTGTTGAATTCTTTGTCAGTGTCTTATTTTGGTCAGAGGTGCAGAAGCGGGGCAGCACCTTATAGTCCCTAGTGCGCACCTATTCGCTTGGTACCTCGATTTGGTTCCATCAGATCAATGATCTTCATTGAACTCCCTTGAAATCGAATCGAATCCGAGTTCGTATGCCTCGATCCAATCGAAAAAACAATGATTGATAAAGGGTTCAATCGTGGAGAATAAATCGAACCATGAGGATGGATTCGTTGTCTAACGCCTTGGTGTTGAATGGTTTAGATTCTGGGTTATTTTTGAGCACTTCTTTGGTCTGATCGGGTGTGATCCGGTCTGTCGTGATGACTACGACATCGAGCCACTCGCCTTGATCTTCGAAACTCGAGTAGATGTTCTGCTGGGCAAGTTCCTCGGCTTGGCGGATCGAACTGGCCGTCAGGAACAGCTCGGCGTACTGGTCGTCAGGATTTTGATC
>CAJXXI010000041.1 GCA_913062615.1 uncultured bacterium
GAGCATTGATAGAGTGTAGGGAGTGAGGTAATGTGAGGCTGAATGTTTTTTGAAGGGCTTGGTGTGCCCCCTCGTGCTCAATCGGTGTTGATCAAGCTGGCGATCCGCTCGCGGGTGTGCTTTTCGAGCAGGTCGATCACGCCTTGGACATCGTACTTGGCTGTGTCGATCACGATCGCATCGTCAGGACAGACCAGAGGCCCATCATCTCGCCCAGAATCTATTTTATCGCGACGCACGATCCGCTCGCACATCTCTTCGAGCCCAACTGTATCGGCGACCCCGAGCTGATCGATCCGACGCTTGGCACGCACTTCTGGATCGGCATCGAGATAGAACTTGATCGCGGCGTCGGGGAATACCACCGAACCTTGGTCGCGCCCTTCGGTGACCAATCGTGGGTGCTGAGCACCGATCACGCGTTGCTTGCGGACCATGTGATGCCTCAACTCGGGGATCGCAGCGACGAACGAGACCATTTTGGTGACATCGTCGTTGCGGATGCGGTGATCTATCGGGGAGTTCCATGCCAGAATCATCGGCGGGTCCTGGCTCCAATCAAAGTGCAGGTCTGCGCCGAGCACCATAGTGACCAGTTCGCCGATCTCTTCTTCAGGGATATTACGATCGATCATAATCGCAGCAGCTGCCCGGTACATCGCACCGGTATCGAGAAAATCGAGTCCGAGTTTGATGGCGAGTTCTCTCGCGACGGTGGACTTCCCTGTGCCGGCGGGTCCGTCGATGGTGATGATGACTGGATGATAGGTGGACAAATCAAACCCCGTGCGTTGGGTGTCTGCAGATTCAATAAAGGAGAGTATATCTGCGTCCGCCTGATTCTTCGCATGATCAGGCGCACTTGTTTGTGATTCGGCTTGTGATTCGGTCTTTGATTCGGTTTGTGAAACACCCACGGGAAGCCCCCAAAGCTGAAACTCGAACAACCATTCAAACGATTCTGTCAAGTACTTTCACTCAGATATTCTATCACAACTATACTGTCGTTGCAACAATTGCTGCTTCGATGGCTTCTCTGGTCTGCATGACCCCCAGGGTGCCATCGTCTTTGCCTTGATAATCGAGCGAGATCGTGCCGTCGAACCCGACTGCCTTGATTGCACCTACAAGCGGGTTGAGGTCATAGCCCTTGTGCACCGGAGGCTCATCGTCGCTCATCGCTTCAAGCTCGGCTGCGAGTGCGTCCAAGCCCGTTAAACCCTCTGCCTTCTCCAGCAACGAATCATCCGGCTCGGGCTCTTCAAATCCCTGGGTTGATGCGTTGACCACAGCTGCATAGGGGGTCAGTTTGCGGAGGTACGCGACGGGATCACCCGTCGCGGCAGCGGTCGCAAAGTCAGGGTTTGTCCCGATGCGGAACCCGCCGATGGCTTTGACAAGTTCTGTGACGCGATCGGCATCGCCAGTCAGCCCATCCATAGGCGAGATCAGCACATTCATGTCGACCTTGTCGCCCATCTCGAGGATTTGTTTCATGCGATCGACGGCATAATCAAATGCTTGTTCAGAGTCTTTGCCTTTGATACGCATCGAGACCGAGTTGCACCCGAGCAGATTGGCCGCGGTGATCACCCGCTTCATGCGTTCTACCGCGGCATCGCCCACGGATGACTTCGAATCGCCGATTGCGAATGGGGTAAGTTCTGCGAGCATCAGGCATGTGCATCCGCATTTATCCCCGGTATCGCGGATGCGCTCGAGATCTGACTTGCCCATGCCTTTGAGCAGATCGGTCGAGAGGTTTAATGCACGCAGATCGAGGTGTTCTTTGGTATATCTTGGCAGATCAACGACCGCGACGGCCCGCTTGCCTCGGCGTTTGAGCACATCACGGATCGAGTTGACATTGAGTGAGAACATCATCGGTGAGACAGTGTAGGGGACAAAAATGGGCAATGGGGATCAGCACTGGGCATTGAAGAATAAAAGAGACCATGCCGGCCTCGCCCACAATGCCCGAGCATGCCCAAAGACATGATACACAATTAACAACACAAATATTCTATTGCATAGGTGCCCTGCTTCTATTACAATCTACAAGTGCTTCTGTACTCCTGCACTGGTCCTGTTATGGAGACAACCCATGAGACGAGCCATGAGGCGATCCCAGACGCCACTCAATATGAACTCAAAGAAACTCATCGCCGGCTTCGCTCTTGGGCTTGGTTGTTCGCCGCTCTGTGCGCAATCGATTGAATGGCTCGCTGCCGACGGGCTCTGGTCCGAACCAACCAACTGGTCTGGTGGCAATATCCCCGACCTGCATACTGAGTTCCCAATATTAAGTGGCATGACGCCCTACCGCGTAGAGTTCGACAACAGCTTTGTCTTTGGGACGCTCTCGATCACCAATCCCGGTGTACAGCTCGATATCAACGCAGGGTTCACCGCAACGCTCGTGGGCGACATCCATAACAACGGGCTCATCGTCATCAATCCTGATGCCCAGAGTGATATCACCCGCATCGATCTTCTTGTTGACACAACAATCACAGGCATTGGCACGCTCAGGCTCAATGCCCAGGTCGCGCCAGGAAACTCTCGGCTCATCGGGTCAGGACAGATTACCAACGCTGTCGACCACACCATCGCTGGTTCAGGAGTCCTCGAAGGCGTCATCGTCAACGCGGGCACGATCATCGCGGACAACCCCGCTGGTACAGAGCTTTGGCTCAAGGGTACATACGACCAAGACCCTACGGGCATCATCCGAGCTTCGACAAATGACATCAAGTTCCAAACTGCAACGACAATCGTCGGAGGCACCCTCGCGAGCGATCCTGGGGCACGCATCTATACAAATGCACCGGTAGAACTCCGGGACTTGACCAACACCGCCCAGTTTGAGTTCACGAGCGTGCAGCCTCTGACCCTTGCGGGCCAAGTTGTCAATGACGGGCATCTCTACTTCGAAACCGATATCCAATCGGTTCAGAACTCAAAGGTGTATATTGATGAACCCGCGACCCTCTCAGGCACTGGTACGCTGACACTGTATAAGGATACCTGGAGCCCAAACTCAAACATCGTACAAGTTGCTGAGAACATCACCTTCACCCATGCCAACGGGCACACCATCGCGGGCGGAGGAGTTATCGAGGTTGGACGGTTCAGCACATTCTTCAACGAAGGCACCATCAATGCAAACATGCCGGGGCAATGGCTCGCAATCGTTGGAATATTCGAAGGCGACGGGAACTACATGGCACAAGACGGTTGCCGACTGAACATCAGCCGGCAACCAAATCTCAATACCACAATCCAGGGCGGAACTTTTCATACATTCGGGACCGGGTCTGTCCGTATTCACTCCAATCTTTCCGTTCGGGACATCACCAACAACGGCTCGGTCTTGCTGGTTGGCTCAAATGCGGTGACGAACTTCCATGGACAAATCACAAACAACGGCACCATCGAAGTCGACACCGATCTACGAGCATATATCGATACCACTTTCTCTGGCACCGGCACCATGACGCTGCTCAACTCCGGCGCGTCCATCGGCGTGATCGGAGACTCCCTGATCACCAACGCTGCTGGGCACACTATCCAAGGGCCGGGCACAATCTCTGGACCATTCGTCAACAACGGCACCATCGCCAACACCATCATGATCGCCGGCCCATTCACCAACAACGGCTCGGTCGTCAACACCTCGGAACGAACCCTCGTGCTCGAAGGCCAGCACGGCCCGGGGATCTACGACGCGGGTGATTCGATCATCGAACTCCAAAGCTGCACCATGACCGGCGCGACACTCAATGCCGGACCAGATGGATTCATCAGATACATCACACAAACCCATTTTGTTGACATCGTCAACAACGCGTTGCTCCGCAGCTTTACGAGCGAAGCAGCGACGATCGAAGGAACATTCACCAACAACGCCGACGTGCTTCTCGTTGGCAATAACTCGCAGACCATGCTGTTCATGAACACCATGACCATCGAAGGGCAAGGGCTGATCGATCTGCAAGGGACTACGCCGGTCAATCAGCCTCGGCTCGTCGCCGATGGGTCAAGTGTCGTCACCATCAATCCAGACCATACGATCCGTGGGCACGGCAAGCTCCTTGGCACATTTATCAACCAAGGCACACTCGATCCGTTTAAAATCAGCGTTCACAACTTCACGCCTGCGATCTCGGCGGATGACCTGTCGCTTGGCAGCACCTCGCACGTGAATCTCGACATTTTGGACCCACTCAACAAAGCCCAGTACCTCGCCATCGAAGAAAACGGCACGCTTGTCCTCGGCGGCACGCTCAACATTGCGTACAGCGATGGCGTCGAATCCGACTTCGGGCAATGGGTCATCATCGATGGGCTTGCCAACGCACAAATCCTTGGCGACTTCGACCAGGTCAACTTCCCAACCACACCATCGAACAGAAGATTTCGGTTGCGCAGAGAAACGGGCAAGGCCACACTCGTGCTCACCTGCCCGAGCGATATCAACGCGGACTTTTCGTTTAACTTCTTCGATGTCTCGGCGTTTCTCAGCGCTTTTAACGCGCAAACTCCCGAAGGCGATTTCAACCAGGACGGCGAGTTCAACTTCTTTGATGTCTCAGCGTTCCTCGCGGCGTTCAGCACACCGTGTCAATAGATTCTGGTTCAGCCTGAACTCACTCATCGACCTTGGTGTGCAGGTTGCCTTGGAATGATTCGAGGTGCCCGCCCATCGACATCATCTCTTCGATGACCGATTGGAACTGCCCATCAATACTCGGCGGCGTCTCGCCCATCAGGCGTTTGTATATCTCGTCGGTGAACCCGAGGAAGATCCGCATGCCATACTCGTAGACCGCGTCGTGATCGTCGCGCGAGAGATCGAGACGCAGTTCGTTGATGATTTTGGTGCCAAGATGGATCCATTCGGTGAAGGTCTCGTTGGAGATGTTTTCTTGGATCCATAATCCCATCGCGTTGCGGAACGGGGCGCGGGCAAGCTTGGTGCCCATCTCGCCGGTCTTCAAGCACTTAAAATCCCCCACTGGCTTGGGTGCTTCTGGCTTTGTATCTTTGACCACTGGCAGTTCGGCATTGATCGATTCGAGCAACTCTGCGATTGCCTTTTTCGGGAGCATATCGCCTCGGGTGGTTGCTTCGATGTAGCCCTTGGTCAGGATCATCTTGGCCTTGTCATTGTGACCGGCCTTGATGTAGGCATCGCCCGCGAGCTGGTATGCTTTGGTCATTGCTTCGTTGATCTGAGCACATTTTTCGAAGGTGTCGGCTGCTTCATCGAACCGATCCGATTGGAAGAACGCATTGCCGAGCGAGAAGTAGGCCATGTCGTTGTTCGGATCGTCAGCGATCAGGCGTTGGAACTGTTCGATTCGTTTTTCAGGGTCCATATATGCAAATCCTTGGAAGAGGGATTGAGGGTCAGTGAATAGGCGTTGGATCATATGCCAAATTTCCTGCATCTTCTCATTCTCCTGCTCCAAGCTTTCGAGAGAGAAGACAACACCCATCCCCTCCTACAATCCACCATGCCCCAAAACGCTCGGCTCACAACCAACCTCGCAGGCGTCACACTCTCGACCCCGGTCGTCCTGGCGGCCGGTACCGCGGGGATGCTCGATGAAATGTCCGATGTGACGAATCTTGCTGGGATCGGTGCGATTGTCGCCAAATCGATCACCAAAGAGCCCCGCGCCGGCAATGCCTACCCACGCATCACCTTTACCCGCGCGGGGATGCTCAATGCCATCGGATTGGCGAACCCTGGGCTTGAAGCGTTCAAACGAGATATCGCCCCCAAAGTCGCAAGCGTCCCCACCACCGTCATCGGGTCAATCGCAGGCGACACCATCGAAGACTATGTCGCGATCGCACAGGCGATGGACGCGATCGAGGGGATCAACCTCGTCGAACTCAATGTCTCGTGTCCCAATGTGCACTCGGGCTTAGAGTTCGGGGCGGACCCGGCTGCGCTTGCTGAGTTGGTCGGTGCGGTTTCTGAATCGCTCAACTCGACCAAGCTGTTCGTCAAGCTCTCGCCGATCACGGTGGGTACGCCCAACACGATCGTTGATCTCGCCATGGTCGCGATCGACGCCGGCGGCGACGGCATCACCCTCACCAACACCGTCCCCGCGATGGGCATCGATGTCCACACCCGCAAACCAATCCTCTCGAACACCACCGGCGGGCTCTCCGGCCCGGCGATCCACCCGATCGTGGTTCGGCTGGTGCATTTGGTGTATTCGCAGTTTGCCCATGAACCAACCTACGCAGGTATTCCCATCATGGCGGCTGGCGGCGTGACACGCTGGCAAGACGCTGCCGAGTTCATCCTCGCGGGCGCGAGTGCTGTCCAGATCGGCGCAGGCAACTTCGCCGACCCAAGAATGTCACTCAAGGTCACCAAAGGTTTAGACAAATGGGTGGCCAAGATGGGGTGCGCGAATATCTCAGAACTTGTTGGTACAGTGATCGTATGAACAAGATGAAGCGAGCCATCAAACGATTCGGGTTGTGTCTTGCGATTGGGTTTGCGATCAACTGGCTTGTAGTGTGGGGATTGGGCGAGGCGCCTCGTCGGGTTGGCGCGGGCAAAGTCAATCATTCACAGGTTCAAGAAGCACCTCCAGCAGATAGATCACCACGGCGAATAACCAATGTGTATGAGTTCCGATGGTTCGGCGTCCATGAGTTTCAATATGCCACGCATCGGCGGACTCTGTACAACACGCGGAGCAAGGGCTCTGGATTCTGGTGGTCCTGGTCGGTGATCCCGGTGCCAGAGCGTCAGCCTTCGGCGTGGTTTGATGGGCTGCATGATGAGTTTGATTCGCCTGAAAAGCTGTTTGATCCTAAAAAATCGGTCTATGCCCGCATCATGTTCGGCTGGCCCGCGATCAGCGCACAAGCACACAGCGCTTACGACGATACCATACTCCTCAATGGAAAATCTGCTCAATCAATCCACGGCGCATTCATTTATTCGGCTCCCGCCCGCCCGCTGACCAACGCCAGAGTGACCTCGCCTCACGCCAAATCTGTGATCCTGCCATATCACCCGATTTGGACGGGGCTCGCATTCAACACGATCTTCTATGGGTGCTTGGTATGGATCATGCTCTCGATCAAGCAGGCCTACCGCCATGCGAGAAGGATGCACAAGGGCAACTGCCCGATGTGCTCGTACAACCTTGAGTTTGTGTTTGTTGATGGATGCCCCGAGTGCGGATGGCGTAAGCGATCCAAACCAGCTTGACTACGAGATCATCCGCACCGATGCGATCCCCAAGATCAATGCAATGATGAGTTTGAGATGGGGCAGCTTGAGCTTGTGCGCCAACATCGCACCGAGATACGCCCCCACCAACGCCCCCGCACCCATCGGCAACGCGAAGTACAACGCCTCGGTCATACTCAGACCCAAACCGGGCAAGGTGTAGAACTTCATCGATGCGCCGACGATTGAGCTGATCCACATCGCGCCGGCGCTGCCTGCGATGGCGTGGCGCAAGGGCAGCTTGGTCAGGCTGAGCAATGGGACCAACAGAATGCCGCCGCCGATTCCCAGGTATCCGGAGATGATGCCGACGATCAAGCCGACCGTGATGATCTTCCAAGGCGGTGGTGATGGGTTGTCTTCTGGATAATCGGGAACTTTCTTGATGGTCGTCACGATGTTGTAGATGCAGTAGAGCCAGATGAACCCTGCGAAGGCGAAGAGCGACCATCCGCCTTTGGACCCGCTTGAGAGCAGGACACCAATTATCATCCCGCCGGCCATTGATGGGATCAGTGAGGTGAGGACATCTTTGCGGGCAGCACCCTTTTTGGCGTGGAGGATGCTCGACGAGAGCGCCACGACCACATTCACCGCCATCGCTGCGGCCATATAGATATGATGCTCGGTCTTGTCATCATCTTTATACCCCCAAAACATCGCCAGAGCGGGGATCATGATGATCGACCCGCCGAGCCCGGCGAGCCCACCGACCGAGCCTGCAATCACCCCGAGCATGACACGAAAGAGGATTTGGGTAAGGTCCATGTGGATTCCTATGAAAGAACCGACCGGCAGGTCGGGTTCTGGTTGGGCGACGGGGATGATAAGCGTATCGGACGCAACAACATCCGTCAAATCACGCTCTTCTGATTATAACGGCAACTTGATAGACCGATAGCGAAACATCGCGCGGATTCCAAGCACACACATTGAATCCGGGATACACTCTGCTTCCAGAGGACAGGATGTCCACTGCGAGCTAGATGCGTGATTTGATCTGATTTGATCAAAGCCACGCACGGTCCGCTTCGGAAGGAACCGCAAGTTGAGCAATCGCTCTGCTTATCCAATCGAAGATACGAACGAGGCTCAGACTTGAATACACGATTCCACACAAACAAGAATACACGCACCCCACTACGAACCGGGCGAGTCGTTGGCGCCGAGTTCACGCTCTGGCTCTGCCTGCTTGCGATCGTTGTCACTTCGGCAATCTGGACCAAAGAACGAGGCACGCTGCCCGGGTTGGCACAGATCGAAGCACCAACACAGATCTCACCGGTTGCTCTTGAATCACGCACTGGTGTTGAGATGATTGAACTCACACCAGCAACTCCAATCGAGGCTGGTGTGGAATCTATTGACGAAGAACTCCCAACACTCGATTCATCGACCCGATGGTTCGATGGAAAAATGATCCGTCCATCACGCGTCATCTATATGACTGTCACCGGGTACTCCCCAGACGCTCGTTCGTGTGGCAAGTTCGCGGACAACAAAACCGCGACGATGTACTCGGTCTGGACCAACGGCATGAACCTTGTGGCTGCCGATCCTAAGCTGCTCCCCTACTGGTCGATGATCTCGATCCCTGGATATGCATCCAACGACATCGTTCCCGTCCTCGACTGCGGCGGCGCCATCAAAGGCAACCGGATCGACCTGCTCTACCCAACCCACAAACTCGCCCGCCAATGGGGCGTCCGCTCACTGCCTGTGACGGTTTGGGAGTTTGTTGAGCAAGAGGCTGGGGCAGAATAAGTCATGTCTCGGCTTCCCGGAGGCGGCGGTTCCAGTATTTTCAGTGATGGCCCGGGCAAAAGTGTTGCACAACGCCTCATCGAAACTCCATGGCTCGCGTATGCGTTTTTAGTCGCCCTAATCGCCTGCTTATTGTTTTATATCCTCGACCACCACAACAAAATCGTCGGCCCGCTCCAGATCACGCTTGGGATCTGCGCAGGCGTTGTGTTTGTATTCCGCAACGCACAAGGGCACGGGTGGGAATACGCCCTGATCTGGACCTTCGGCATCATCGGCTGCGCCGCGTACACAATCGATCGCCTGATCCGCACAGACTATTCGATCCATTGATTAACTCGATTAGTCTCCGAGCAACTCTGCGACATTATAATCGCGGATCAGTTCGCCATGTGCATCGAAGTATGAAAATACATGGGTATCGCGATCGACGATCAGGACATTGCCCGCATTGGTGATCCGCTGAAGGTTGTACGCCGGATCGAAGGTCATGATCGGCTCGAAGCGTGCATCGAGAATGACCAGTTCGTCGCTCTGGTTTCGGACGCCGTAGAGTGGGCCGATGGATTTGAACTCAATATTCTTGATCCACGAAACATCAATCTCAACGAGCCGATCCGTTGTGTCGTCGTCTGGTTCAAGAATGATCTGGAAGGCTTTGAAAACCCGATGCCCCGCAGCATCGCCCGTCACGCGGTCGATGCACAGAAGATAGTGCTCGCTTGTGAGAAATATCGGATTCATCCGAAATCCAAGCGGAGCGATCTTGCGAAAACTCCTACCGTGTTCCGTGTAGATACTCCTCGGCTCGTTTTCTTTAGTGCTGAAGACAATCAACTCTTCATTGTCCGCCCACCGACGGACCCCAAGGACGCTTTGCACCTTCGTATCGGTGACGGGGTCATAGATCCAATAATGCCCGCGTTCGATGGCTTGGACAAACCGTGGATGTTCAAAGGTACTTTGCCCGATATCGATTTGTAAAAAGGCGTTCTTTGAGGGTTTGTTCTTCTTGGTGATAATGCGTTGAAGCCGAGTCTTCTGCTCTTGGACAACCGGGATGGCGGTTGGGCCGACAAACCCGATGAATTTTTGACCATGGAGCCGAAGCCCGAGATGGGATTGGATGTCGGTGATTATTTCGAGTTTTTCGTTGAGGTAAAAAAACTTATCGTGTTCGGTGCTCGAACGATCAACCATGTGCTTGACGCGTGTTCGCCCGACAGCACGAAAAAGCGACCTACCGCTATCACAGATCAGCCACCCGCTGCCGATTTGTTTGGGAACAAGGTCCGACTCGTAGGTCAACCGATGATCGTGTTTGATAATGGTGCGATTGGGGATTGCTCCAGCGTACGACACTGATGAGAGCACGAGGAGTTCGTCAGAATATGTCCGAACCCATGTCTCTTGTGGGCGTTGTTCAATGATCTCGCCGGCTTCGTTGATCACGATCCCGAACTGTGGAGGTTGTGAGAACTCGCCGCTGTTGCCACACCCAGCGAATGATCTGAATCTGGTGCCATCAGTCAACCACATGATATCTGTTGGTTTGTCGGTGGACTCATCCGCGCCGAGCGACCACCCAGAGCAGGTCATCACCATCAGCCCACAGAAGGCACGCAACGAATGAGCGTTTCGTGTTCGTTTCATACAAGACCATACCACACCAATGCGTTCCCGGTTGTCACATCCGTGTCACAAACTTACAATCTTTACATGTCGATTATTATTTACCACTCAGCAGCACGCGGATTGAACTCTGGTTGAGTTTGATCGCACTCGGAGCAGCTGCCGCCAATGCGAGGACAATCGTGACGACCCAAGCGAGCGTGATGGCGTCGATTGGGAGCGTTGATGAGAGATCGATCCCGATGACCTGGCGATTGAGCTCGCGGGCAGCCCACGCGTTTTGGATGCCCAGAGCGGTGCCGAGGATGCAGGCGCAGATGGCGATGAGAATAGATTGGGCACAGATGAGCCGAACGAGCTGCCCACGCGATGCGCCGACTGCTCGGAGCACACCAAGTTCGAATCTTCGTGCGTTGATCTCGGCAACAATGAGATTGGCAACGCCAAAGCAGGCGACGAGCATCGCACCGATCGCAATCGTCGAGAGCACGACCATCGTCGACAAAAACACAGCTTCGATCTGCTCACGGATGATTCTGCCCGAGCCTACATTCAACACACCCGCACCCAAGAGGGCTTGTCTCATCTCAGCGACAGCGAGTTCGTCGCCGATGTCTTTGCTCAGTTCAACCTGAATAAGCTGGGAGGTGCGCATCCCGAAGTGTTCGATCATGTCGTTGCGTGATCCGAACACCGACCCGATGGCTTGGTTGACGAAGTTGTCGCCGAGATCGAAGTATTGAGAGACGAGTTCGAGCCCGGGCGATGTGACCACCCCGACGATTTCAAACTGGTGGACATCATCGCGGACATCTTTGCACTCGAAAACATCGCCGACCCCAAGCCCACGGGCGACGAGAAACTCACGAGCGACAATCACACACCCGCCCTCGTTGAGGCGTTGGTGCGCCGTCTCGAGATCGCCTTGGACAAACTCAAGGGTGGCCATCTCGAAGAACGAGTCCGGATCGAAGCTGATGAAGTTGGTTTTGTACTTGGACAACCCATTGACACCGAAGACATCGGTCTGCACCGGGAACATGGATAGAGCACTTGATTTCTCGACGAATGGGAGTTCGTCGAGGATGTCTTGGGCTTCTTCGGTGAGGGGCAAGCCATAAACGAAGGCGTCGGGGAACTCGATCTTGTTGAGCCAGTCGTTGATGGCCGCCGAGCCGTTGGTCCAGATCCCGATCATCATGGCGAGCCCGGTCATCAATGCGCCCGCGGTGAATCCGTGTCGATATGGAGTGGCCGCGATTGTTCTTCCAAGCAACGGCCCGGGGAGTCGCAAAAGAATCGACAACGGGCGAGCACACACCCGAGCGACGAGGATCATCAAAGGCACAGAAACAAGGAAATAACCGATTGCCATCATCGGCACACCAACCGAGACATGCACCCAGAAGAAGAATGGCGATTCAGCGAGGAACACGATGATCGAGATCATGGTCATGATCCCGAAGAGACCGACAATCGCGACGAGGATGATGCCTTTGGGTTTGTGAGGCGTTGCGAGCTGAGTCATCGCACGCAAAGGCGAGAGCGACGCAGCACGCCATGCCGGCCAGAGAGCACCGACAAGCCCCGCGAAGAGTGCGCCCAATACGGTGATCGTGATGTTGCCCACCGGGATCACCAAACCTGCGCTCATTTGTTGATCGAAGATGCTCGCGAGTGCCCATGCCAGGGCGATGCCGATGGGGACGCCGATGATCGCGCCCAGACCAGCAACGATGCACCCAACCCAGAGCTGGGCCATCGCGAGTTGTCTTCTTCGGGCACCGACTGCGCGGAGCACGCCAAGGGTTCGTTGTTGTTCTGCGACGCCGGTGGTCATGCCGGTGGCGATGATGAACGCTGCGGAGAACATGGTGACAACCATGATGATAACGAAGCCCATGCGGGTCGCCGCCATGTTGTTTTCTACGCCGCTTGTGACGCGCCCGGTGGTTTGGAGCATGATCGCGGGGAGGAGTTGATCCTCGTGCAATGCGACGAATGACTCTGGATCTATACCCTCACCAATCCCGACTTCGATGTCGGTCAGGCGATTCTTTTTCCGGTTGAGTTTGTCGAGGGTTTCGATGGTGGTGAAGGCGATGGGCTTGCCGCCGAGCGGCGCAGGCGCTGCGATCCCCACGACTGTAAGGAACCGGGCACGCCCAAAGAGCCGAGGGACGGTCAGGGTTGATCCGATACGGACACCAACCCCTTGATTGAATGTTTGGGCTTGTTTTTTCGACTCAATGCTCATCCCAGCGAATGGATAATCCATTTCGAGATAGGCACCGGGATCGCTCATGGCGAATCCCTTAGGGGCGGCTTTGCCGTTCTCGACGAAGGTCCAACTCAAGCGCTGTGCAACGCGGAGATCAATTACGATCTCATCGAGCTTTGACGGGTATCGCCCGTCGATGAGTTTGATCGGACGAGCGTCGAACTCGTGATCGGGATCGATGCCGTTGACAAATGCATTGGCAGCATAGCGGACAGGCGTAGCGTGGTATGCGCCTTCTGTTGGTTCTGTTTCAGTGTCGAATGTATCGAGTTTGATGACCAGCGAGAGTGTGCTTTGGAGCCTTGGAAGGACGGTCTCGACACCATCCCAACTGCGAACGATGTCGGCCACCTTGGCGTTCATGGTGTTGCCGGAGGATGGGCGTAATCGAACCTCTGCGGTTCCGATTTGGGAATCGACCTGCGCTTGGAAGGCCGCGTTGAGCGAAGCCATCGCGCAGGCGATCGAGGCGACCAGAACCACCGACAACGCGACCGCTGCGCTGAGCAGATAGAGTCTACTGAGTCGCGCTAAGCAGATGCTGCGTGCGAGTAGCAATGGTGCCCGCATCGAATGCTCCTTGTTCTGGTGCGTCGATTGTCCCCACGATCATGCCATCGTTCATCACGAAGATCCTCTGGCAATAGCTCGCCGCCTGTGGTTCGTGTGTCACCATAACGATCGTCACACGCTGTTCTTTGGCGATGTCTCTGAGCATCGACCAGACCATCGCGCTCGCTGCGGTGTCGAGATTGCCTGTGGGTTCATCTGCAAAGATGACCGCGGGTTTGTAGAGCAGCGCCCGCGCGATCGCGACGCGTTGTTGCTCGCCGCCAGAGAGCGCTTCGGGGCGATGGGTGGTTCGATCTTCAAGCCCGAGCAGGTCGAGGAGTTCGTGGGACCGTGCGATGAGTTCTTTGGATTGATCGCCCGCGAGCAGCCCAGGAAGCTGGACATTTTCGAGTGCGGTCATCGTTGGAATGAGATTGAATGCCTGAAAAATAACCCCGATGTCCTTTCGGCGGAACATCGTCGCTTGGGCTTCGCCCATCGAGTGGATCGCATGACCCGAAACAATAATCTCGCCTTTGTCTGGACGGTCCATCGCCGAGAGCATGTGCAAGAGGGTGGACTTGCCCGAACCCGATCGCCCCATGATGGCATAGAACCCAGGAGATTCAATCGAGAGATCAATACCCCGCAGTGCGTGGACAGTGCGAGAGCCGATGGCGAATGATTTGTGAACACCAGTAGCGTTGATCATGGGTGTATTATAGGGAAATTACACAACCGGGTTGCACGGCGTATAGGAAGGCGAGAAAAGAGAAGGAGAAAGAGAGAACCTTTTCAGAGCGTCGCGTCGTACGCCTCGGCGTCCATGCAGTTGCCCAAGGTGCCCTGATCTTCGATTCTGATTTTGATAAGCCATCCGTCGCCATAGGGATCGGCATTGACCATCTCTGGATTGTCGGAGAGCGCGTCGTTCACTTCGATGATCTCGCCGCCGACGGGGGAGTAGATATCGGAGGTTGTTTTGACGGATTCGACTTCGCCGACGGAGTCGCCCGGATCGATCATGGTGCCGTCGGGTTGCATTTCAACGAAGGTAACATCGGTGAGTTGATCGACCGCAAAGGTAGTCAGCCCGATGGTGACGATTTGGCCATCGACCTTGAGCCACTCGTGAGACTCTGAATATACGCGATCGGTTGGTGTGCTCATTCTCGATGCTCCTGAAAAACCCGGTATCTGTCTGTACCAATGTGTACTCCAAGATTTGGTCTCTTGGAGGCTCGATGGTAGCCCCTCAGACCAGCGAAGCAACCCAGAATGCGCACCATGGCATTGAACACGAACAAATACCGCACAGCGGCGAGCTCGCTGCAATCAGATAGCGACCTTCAAATCACGCGCGAGATAGGAAGGATCGATCTCCTATGATGTGTGCATGAGCGATCTATACCGCGTACAACTTGATGCGTTTGAAGGGCCGATGGATTTGTTGCTCTACCTCATCCGCAAGCATGAGGTGGACCTGCACGATATCCCGTTGTCGTTGATCGCCGATCAATACATTGGGTTCCTCGACGATGTCGACCGGATCGATATCGATCTCGCCGGCGAGTTCTTGGTGATGGCCACCACACTGATGGAGCTCAAGTCTCGGATGCTCGCAACCCAGGCCGACGCACGCGATGCGGGCCCGGCTGATGAGAATGACAAGCCCAAAGAGCCCGGGATTGATCCGCGTCTTGAGTTGGTCCATCAGCTGTTGGAATACAAGAAGTTCCGCGATGCAGCTGACGCGCTCGATGAGCGACGCAAGACCTGGGCGCAACGCTTCCCGGTCAAGGCGGCCCCGATCGACGACGAATCTGTCCGCGAGGCGATGGATGAGATGGGCGAGCTGGAGCTTGAAGATCTGGACCTGACCGATCTCGTCGAAGCCTTCCGCCAGATTGTCGCGAGCGTGGACTTTGCAAAGATTGGCGAGCACGAGGTGATCTCTGACGATACGCCTTTGGAGGTGCATGTCGAGAACATCGTCGAGCACCTGCAGGCGAATATCGCATCTGGAAGCAACGGGGCGTCATCGCTGCGGTCCTTAATCGTCGGCAAGACCCGCGCCGAGATGGTGGGGTTATTCCTGGCGATTCTGGTGCTCGTGCGTGACCAACGCATCGGCGTCAAAATGAACGAAGGCGAAGTCGAGATGGAGCTTCGCACGGATGTCGAGCAGCCGACCGAGATCGTCGCGGTCGATGAGTTTGATTGAAACTCTGGTCTGGGTGCCCTTACTCGCCGTCTTCGGCGCAGTGAGGTCTTCTTTCCCCTTCGTACACATCTCAAGACCCGACTGCGCTCAAGAGAGCGAGTCGGGGCACCCGGCGTAGACAAGGATGATCCGATTGAAATTTGCTATCGAGAGCACTCATTCATAGAGTTGCTTATGACATTAGATCAATTAGGAATTCTGATCGGAATTGCAACAGGTACAGCAGGGAGTTGGCTTGGCTATTCCAATCATCGCAGATCGTCCGTAAAGGCAGATGTAAGCGGAGATTTTCGTATACTGATTCCAGGCGATAGCGAGCCTCAGGAACATACTGTTGTAATCACAGTAACCAACAGCGGCCATACTCCGTTTAGCGTTGCAAGCGTTGGGTTTTCTGGACTACGAAAAAATTCAAACACGAAAATGATAAAGACAAGCAGAACGCTAGAAGGACAGGGTTTGCCTTGTGAAATATTGCCTGGTAGGCGTGTGACTTTCAAGAGCGATCTAGATAGCTTCAACAAGGTTTGTTTGGCAGATGGTGCGACAAGAGCTTATGCTTACTTGGTCACTAAAAAAACTATATATGCGTCGAAGAAAAACTCTAAAAATCTCGCGATCGAAGTGAAAAAACATTTCACTTGAGCCCCTCAACAAATCCCTTGAACCGATCCATCCCCGCATTGATCTGCTCATCAGAACATGCAAAGCTGATCCGCAGGTGATTGCCTGAGATCCCCCCGAAGTCGTTGCCGGGCACAA
>CAJXXI010000042.1 GCA_913062615.1 uncultured bacterium
CCGCCGTAGCCTTGAAGCCACAAGAGCGAGACGGCGATCGGCACGCCGACGAGTGCGAGGTAGGGGACGATCGATAAGAACGCAACGATCGGGCCGAGGATGAAGGCACCCGGGACACCGATGAGGAAGAATCCGATCGAGAAGATGATGGCTTGGATGAATGCGATCGTGATTCGACCGCGGATAAACCCGGAGATCACGCGATCAAATTTTTGAAACAGATCGATAATCGTGTCTTTGTTTTTGTCGGGGAGCAGGGTCGAGCCGAACTGTTGGAGACCAACCCATTCGGTCGCGGTGAAGAAGAAAAAGAACGCGGTGATGAATCCCATGAACCCGAGCCCGAAGACGGCGCCGATCGTCGAGAGGATCGTGTTGGCTGCCCCGACACCCACGCCGGCGGCGGTCTCGGCGACGCGATCGCTGTTAAGGGTCACCCATTCGATCGCGGTGTTGCAGGCTTTCCCGAAGGCGTTGTCATTGGTTTGGGATTTGCGGATTTGCTGCTCAATCCAGATCCAGTTGTCGGCTTTGGAATGCGAGAACACAGCTTCATGCCCGGTTGATGCGGCAGATGTGGGGTCTATCTGAGTACGGAGATACTCGCTGGCTTCTCCTTCACCCTCTTCGAGCGCGTTGTAGACATGCCCGATGTTATCGACGGTGTTGGTGGCGAAGGTGACCAGCTGGCCGGCCGCGAAGGCGGAGCCGATGACGGCGGGCAACCCGATGAACACGACGACGCCGGCGATGATCCCGATGACCGATGTTCGGCGCGAGAGACTAAACTTCTTCATCAGCCACACGATGACGGGTTCGAAGAGGTATGCGAGCAAAATGGCAATAAGCAACGGCACCGTGACGACCGAAATCCTTTGACCGACAAGGAAGATGGCGAAGATGCCAAGCCCAAGGAGTACATCGCGGACGGGCTGCATGTGCCAGAGGTGCAATGAGGCCCAGGCGGGTGATGATTTGGAATCGTTTGTATTTTGATCAGCCATGCGATAAGCATAGCACGAAACATGGTTTCCTGCGGCCAACACACATACCAACACTGGTTGTTAGGATTCGAGAATCACCGGGCGGGTGGTTCTTGCGGGATCGGAGAAGACATCGTCGAACTCGTAGATTGAATCGAAATCTTCGATGTTGTCTTCGTCGGTGGTTCGCATCAATCCAGATTCGACCATCGCGAAGATGATGTTGCCGAAGTCGCGTGTGTAGTGGATGCCCCACTTGTTGAGGACGGATTTGGCGAGCATGCCGTAGCGTTCGATGGCGTAGTCTCGCAATCCGATACAGAGTTCTCGGCCGCAGACATGGCGTGAATCTTCGACGAGCCCGAGTTCGAGCATGGTTTGGTCTGCGGGGTTGCCGTGGACCATCTCGACGGTGTGCGCAAGCCCATCGCGGATAAACCCGAAGCACGCGGGCGAATAGCCGCCAGCTTGGTTCATGATATCCTTGAGATCGATTTGTACTTCACTGCTCATAACACACACTCACTGGGGCTTTTTCGTCCATGAAACGATATGCACGAAAACTGGCCTACGAAGGGTATCCCTACAAACTCATTCGGGAATACAAAGCCCTTCTCTTGATCTTTTCGTATGGGGGCGGGGGTTGGATGCAGGAATCTGGTATTCAATATGGCAAGTTAGGTAGGTTGAATCTTCTTTTCACGCAGAAACACCCACTCCGGCGGCTCAGTGCTTTGCATTGCGCCTGCCCATGAATCTTGACACCCGGCTTCGATCGGTACGGCGATCAAGCCAATTGGGTGATTGCCCCCGGTGAGGGTGAATCCAGATTCGTCGAGGGCTAATGCCCGGGCGCCGTTGGTGGTGGCCATCTGGAGGAGGCGTTTGGGATCGGTTCCATCGCGGCGATGGAGGAAACGCATCTCGTCGAGGATAGAGATTCGGTCAGGGGTATCGAGGTTGACGATGGAGTCGGTGCCGAGGCATACATTGACGCCGCTGGCGAGCATGTCTTGGTAGCGGTGTGGGCCGAAGTGTTGGTCGGCTGCGAAGTAGGCGGAGCCTCGGGGGCAGTAGGCGACGGAGGTATTGGTGTTGGCGAGGGTTTCGATAGCAGCGTCAGTTGCGTCGTTGACATGGGCGACGAGGTGTTTGGATTGTTTGAGGACATCGGCAAGGTGCTGAACCGGATGGTTGTCTTTGGCGATGTGGTCGAGGATGGAATCTTCCCAGACGCCGAAGCGTTCGAGGAAGGTGCGTTGTGGGCCGGTGCCTTGGGCGATGAACTCGTGTTCTTCGGGGGTCTCTGCGAGGTGCGTGCTCAGGGGCATCGAGTGCTGCCTGGCTATCTTGGTGATCTGTTCATAGACAGGCAACCCGACGGTGTACGGGGCGTGTGGTTGGAATCCAATGGTGACGCCGGAGTGTTTGAGGGATTCCAGCGATTGGGGGTGGGTGTTGGTGAGGTAGTGCTGGATTTTTTCGATCACTGACTGTTCAGTTTTGCCGATGCCGAAGAACTCGAGATAGGAGGTGCCGAGGATTGGGGAGGCTGCGAGTTCGTGAGCGGGTGCGTCGGTGATTCGCCCGCTGGGTGCGCCGGCGATGTCCCCGACTGCGATGGTGCCGCCGGCGAGGGAGGCTTGGATGCCCATTGAGACGGCTTGGCGGATATCAGCATCTTCTTGTTTGCGATTGGTTCGGATGTGATCGATCCATTTCACAAAGCCCTCGATGGGATCGTGGGCGACTGGGCCGATGTGCGTCAAATCGAGGTGCGTGTGGGCGTTGACCAATGCCGGCATGATGACCCGATCGCGGAGGGTGATCTCGGGCATCGAGTTTGGGAGTTCGCCCGACGCAATCTTGGCGTCGATCTCGGCGCAGCATCCGATGGCGACGATTTGGTACCCTGATTGTGTGGGTTTGAGGATGATCGAACCGTGTTCGATGAAACCGATCTGGGGGCACGCGATGGCCGAAGCGTTGAGCCGAAGTATGTGGGACGAAGTCGGCGAGTTTGTGGAAGTTGGTGACTGATTTGTGCACAGGAGCGCATCTACTTGATACGGAATCTGTTGAAAAGATGATTCAGGCGTGTCGTTGGGCATATGCGCAGATTGTACGGGGCGAATGCACAATAAGGGCCATGTTTGCCCGCCGAGTTGCACTCAATACGATATCATCCTGATATCATCGCAGAGGACAAACAACCCCACACTCGCCCAACTGGCGAGTGTCAAATGTAGACCAGGAGCAGACTATGAAAATCACCAAACTCGCCATACCAGGACGCAAAGTTGCCCTGAGTACCGTTCTGATCGCCATCGCTGGGCTGAGCACCGGGTGTGTCAGTCAGCAGGAGTACGACAAGCTTTTCGAGACCAATATGTCGCTGCGGAGCCAAAACCAAGAGCTCACCAACCTCGTTGGCTCGGCCGAATCGACCAACTCCCATCTTCAGGGCTCGGCAAGCGATGCCCAAGGCGTGATCTCGCAGCTTCAATCTGAGAACTCAACACTCCGCGGCGCACTCGCCAGCTCACAGAGCGCATTCGGGAATCTGGAAGACCGGATGAACTCGATCCAGATCGTGAACCTTGATCCCGCGACCGATCAGGCGTTGTCTGATCTTGCCGGCCAGTACCCCGGTATCATCAACTATGATTCTGATCGCGGGATGCTGAGATTCGTTTCGGACATGACCTTTGGATCGGGTTCTGACTCGGTCCAAGCCTCCGCGAGCGATTCGCTCTCGAAGCTCGCCGATGTGCTCAACTCGGGTGCCGCTGGGCAGTATGACATCCAGATCGTTGGACATACCGACAACGAACGCCCGAGCTCGAACACGCAGAAGCGTCACCCATCAAACATGCACCTCTCGGCCCATCGCGCCATCGCGGTTCGCAGTGCACTGGGACAATCAGGTGTTGATTGGAGCAGGATGTCGGTGACAGGCTGGGGCGAGAATCGCCCGCTGGTTGCCAACAACAAGGGCAAAGGCACCAAGGCCAACCGTCGCGTAGAAATCTATCTTGTGGCTTCGACCAACACGGGTGTGCAAGATGCGAGCGAGAGCAACACCGCGGCGTCAGTTGATCAGCCGACACCAGCTGCGACCAATCGCCCGAAGATTGATCCAACCAAGTAAGCGATCCTTCGATACATAAAACAAACCGCGTGGCTCATGGGTCACGCGGTTTTTCTTTTGTGTTGTTAGAGCGAAATCAAGTCGGCTTTGGTGCTGTCCGTGGCGGCGCGATCGCGAAGAAGAAGGAAATTAAAAGCAGCAAGAACCCGGAAGCTGTTGCGGGCAGTGTCCACCCTGCGACGAGCAGGGCCTGCTTTTCAAGAGTGATCGCAGGTGGGCGTGCCATGATCTTGAGTGCGGCCCCGTGCTGCCAGGTGTACTCTTCGAGTTCGCCTTCGACGCGTTGGGGGATATCTTCGCCCTTGAGTTTGGCGTAGCTCTGTCGCCGGATCAGGCTGTTGCCGCTTTCGGGGAAGCGTTTGATCTCGTGGGTAATGGTGCCGTCGCGGAGGAACTCGTAGCAATCGAACCGTGACACATCGGACCGGAGCTCGCCGTTGCCCCAGTTCTGTTTCTGCTGGAGGTTTTCGTGATTGGGGGCTTCGAGTCGATCGAGACCGAAAGGGGTTCGGGTGATGATGCCGAGCCTTGGCTTTATTTGATCGGTTTCGAGTTGATGTTGAAACTCATCCATCGATATGCCCGAGCGATCGGCAAAGAGCGAGATGGTGAGCCAATCCTGATGGCGTTCGTGGAGTTCTGGGAGTGGTTGCAAGGGCGGGATCGCAACATCGAGCACGAGTTCTTGCTCGCCGTAGGTGATGCGGACGACATCCTGCCCATCGACAGTATCTTCGACGACTTCGACCGCTCGACCAGCAAAGGTGAAACTCTGGCTGGTCGCTTGGATGTATGCGAACAACGGATGGTCGTTTGTTTGGTTATAGTTGGCGATGCGCCGAGCGAGCGAGACACCCGAGACCGCGATGAGTGCGATCGAAACCACGACCAGAATCCACCAGGTCCGTCGGCTTTCAGATTTGGTTTTCTTAGTGTCCATTGCCGTGCGATTCGGTTGCGTGTGCGCCTGGGTAAACATCGGAGAACAGCCCTGGGGTCAACCCGTGGCGTGGATGCGAAGCATTTGAACTTGAAGTCGGTGCGTGGTGTCCGAACCCGAGTTGGGAAAAGAAGTCATGCTCGTCGAGCTCATCGCGATGGACGGCGTGCCCATCATAGAAGTGAGCCCAGAAGGTTGCTTCGTCGTCGTGCTCGCGGTAGTAGAGCAGCCCGTGCTCTTTGCTGTTGCCGTTGAGGCGTGCAAAGTGAACGATGCTCATGCCGCCGGTGTTGATCTTGGGACTGATCACGACCGCAAAGTCGTTGTCCGCCGATGCGCTGTTGAGCCCGATACCTGTGCCGCCGGAGGTGATCTGTGGCGCCTTGTACTCATCAACCAAATGGCGTGAGCCGAGATCGATCATGGTAAAGGTGAGGAAAAGCCCTACGCAGAAGAGGCAGAAGAGCATGACGAAGGTGTTGAGTGCCTTGTCGTACTTGAGCTGCATAAAGAAGGCCGCGACGAGCAGCGCCTTAACCGTTGCGATCGACATCGCACCAACGATGTTGATCCATTTGGGCAGCACGATCTCGAAGGATGTCTCTACCCATTGTTCGAGGTTATAGAACCCGACGGTCATCGCGGTGAAGAACAACAAGAGCGCAAGGATCCCGATCTGCATACGCCAGTCGGCGATGAAGTGCCCCTGGTGTGCTTCGTCGTGTGGGTTGATCCCGTGAGGATCGGTTGGATCCCAGCCCAGGTCGTTTGATGGTGTGGTTGTGTCTTGGCTCATGGCATGGTCTCGTGTGAGAGTGAATCAGAGTTGAATCGACAGGGAAACTCAGATCAGATAATCAATGAATGAGATACAGAAGCGGGAAGAGGAAAATCCAGATCAGGTCGACGATGTGCCAGTAGAGGGCCGAGTTTTCGACGAGCGTGTACTGGGTTGGGCCGTACGCCTGATATCGGTGTGCACGCCAAAGGACCAAAGCGAAGAGGATCGCCCCGACGATGACATGGAAGGCGTGGATCCCGGTGCCGACATAGTACAGCGACCACCAGAGCGGCTCGTGGACATCATGGGCGTATGGATAGGAGAAGAATGTACCGGGTGCCTTACCCACAGGGAGCTTGACGCCGTATTCAAAGGTAAACTTGATGCCGACAAACAGCAGTGCGCAGATGATTGTGATGATCAGATTGATCTTGAACCAGAACTGTTTGTCGAGCTGGGCGAGACGAACTGAGTTAGCTGCGGTCCATGATGAGAATAGAAGCACCGCGGTGTTTGCTGCACCCATACGCCAATCAAGATAGTGCGAGCCGTTGGCCCATGCGTCTGGATAGAGCATGCGGAAGATGGCGTAGCCACAGAAGATGCCTGCGAAGAGGAGGACTTCGGTGGAGAGGAAGAGCCACATGCCAAACTTGGCCGCGTCGAACTCTTCGTCGCCTGTGCGCCAATGGGATTGGTGCTTGGCATTGCGCCAGTGCTTTGGGCTTTGCAAGATGCGAGCCGGCACGCCTGAGATGTCTGTATCAATCATGGTCATTGGTCAGTCCCTTATCGAAACCTGTCTGGAATAATCTCTATTAAGATAGTTCAATCGGAATCGGGGGTCAGTGTTTGCCTGGGTTTTCTGGAAGCGGATAATCCTTTGGATCGCAGTGAGGCGGGACGACGGTTTCAAAGTCGTACGGGCCGTGCTTGAGGATTGGTTCTTTGTGGAAGTTGTGCTCGATTGGAGGGGATTCACATTCCCATTCGAGTGTGAGCCCGCCCCATGGGTTGGCGGGTGCTTTTTCGCCCCACTTGAGTGAGAAGAAGAACACCGCAGCATGAATCAAGAACCCGACGAGCAGGAGAACTGCACCGATCGATGAGAGCACATGCAAAGTCTGGAACTCATCAACATAGTTCGCATATCGGCGAGGCATGCCTTGGGTGCCGAGGAAGAACTGGGTGAAGAAGGTCAGGTTGAAACCGACGAAGACGATTGCCGCCCCGAGCATGCCAGCCTTTTCATTGTACATCTTGCCGAACATCTTTGGCCACCAATGATGGACCCCGCCCATGAACGCGATGACGGTGCCGCCCATCATCACATAGTGGAAATGTGCGACGACATAGTACGAATCATGGAGATGCAGGTCGGTCGCCAGCGTTGCCAAAGGCAACCCGGTGAGCCCACCGATCGAGAAGGTGAAGAGGAACATCAGAGCGTACATCATCGGTGTATTGATGACGATCGAACTCTTGTAAAGCGTGGCAATCCAGTTGAACATCTTGATCGCTGTTGGGATCGCAACCAAGAAGGTCAATCCCGAGAACAAGATCGCAGCGAGCTCGCCCATCGCGGTAAAGATATGGTGACCCCAAACGAGGAACGACACGCCCGCGATGCCCAATGACGAGAACGCGATGGCGCGATACCCGAAGATGTGCTTGCGAGAATGAACTGCAAGTATTTCGGAGATGATGCCCATCCCTGGGAGGATCATCACATAGACCACAGGGTGAGAATAGAACCAGAAGAAATGCTGGTACAAGACCGGGTCGCCGCCGAGCGAGGGATCAAAGATACCGATATGGAACAGGCGTTCGAAGACCAACAGCAAGAGGGTAATCCCAATCACTGGGGTCGCCAAGACCTGAATAATCGAGGTCGCGTACAACGCCCAGATCATCAAAGGCATATCGAACCAACCCATCCCCGGTGCACGCAGTTTGTGCACG
Organism: uncultured bacterium; assembly: GCA_913062615.1. Lineage (GTDB taxonomy): Bacteria > Planctomycetota > Phycisphaerae > Phycisphaerales > UBA1924 > UBA1924. The sequence goes on from CAJXXI010000042.1 coordinate 7,818, forward strand.
GTGACGACGAAGTTGAGACCTGTGAGGATCGATGAGAATCCGAGGATAAACGCGGCCATTACCATCAAAACCACACGCCAATGGTCGGCATCGGTCGTGGTTGAATAAGGCGTATAGAAGGTCCACCCGGTATCGACGCCGCCGAGCAAGATGGATAACACCCCGAAGGTACACCCAAAGAGATAGATATACCAGCTCATCAGGTTGAGCCTTGGGAAGGCGACATCCTTGGCGCCGAGCATGATGGGCAAGAAGAAGTTGCCCAGTGCTGCGGGGATCGCGGGGATGATGAACATGAAGACCATGATCGCACCGTGAAGGGTGAATGCACGGTTGTAGATTTGTGAACCGGTCAGCGAGTCACCGATACCCATTGCCCCAAGGAGTTCCTTGAGGCTCTCGCCGGTGGTCACGGTGACAATCTCGATTTCGCCCGAAGCGTTGAGGAACTCGGTGGTTTGTGTGCGGATGGGATCAAGGAGTTCGTAGCGAACAGCCATCGCGGACATGCCGCCGAGGAAGAACATAAAGAGGACCGCGAAGAGGTACATGACGCCGATCTTCTTGTGATCGATGGTCGATGCCCATTGCCAGATCCGCGAGATCGTCCCCGGAGGCCCGGAGAGGTACGAACCCTCGTCGTGGTGTCCTGCGTGTGTGTCAGGCGTACTCATGAATCACTCCCGGCTGCTTCTGTATCTGATTCTGTTTCTGATGATCCAGCGTCCTCGCCTGCGTTTGGATTGCGGTCTGAGAGCGACTGGATGTATGAGATAATGTTGTCGATGTCTTCGTCAGAGAGCTGCCCCTGATAGCTTGACATCGCGGGCGCAAAGCCCTTGACAACCTTTGCGTTTGGATCGAGGATGGATTCGCGGTAGTAGTTCGCGTCACGCATAACACTTGAACCATCAGCGAGTTCAGCATCGTAGCCAAACCCGAACTGGCCATCGGAGTTTTTCACCGAGTTCCAGGTTGGACCGACTAAGCGCGTGCCATCGGTTTCATGACAGCTCTTACAAATCTGTGTCCAGATCTTCTTACCCGCGTCGATCGGTGAGAGTTGAACGCTCCAGTCGGCCATCTTCTGGTCATAGACCTCTTGTGAAACGATGCGGAGGGTCGCGGCCATTCGTGAGTGATCGTCGCCGCAGTATTCGGCACAGAAGACCCACATGTCACGCCCTGCGATGGTTGTGTTTTTCTTGGTCTCGGCATCGTGATAAATCACGGTATCGTTGGCGGTGAGCTTTGGCGTGCGGAACCCGAACCCGGTGTACCGGTTGGGGACAACATCCATCTTTGTGCGAAACTCTGGGATCCAGAACGAGTGGATGACATCGGTGGACATCATGCGGAGCCTGATGTCGGTATTTTCGGGCACATAGAAGATTGGGTATTCTTTGCCTTGGGTGACGGAAGTCGAGGTATCAGTCGCGACGATCATCTTTGAGAGCGGCTGGGTCTCAGGCGAACTCGAACCGTTTGGATAGGTTGCGATCCATGACCACTTCGATCCTTGAATGCGCATCTCGAGTGCGTTGTCTGGCGAGACAATCTTGTAGGAGTACCCCCAGAACCCATAGACGAACATGACGAGCATGCTCGCTGATGGGATGACGGTCCAGAGAATCTCGATATGGAGATTGTGGTGCGGGCTTGGTTGAGCGGGCACACCTGGGCGTCGGCGGTACTTGATCACGAAGAAGACCATCAGCGCCATGAGAATGACAAAGCAGAAGATCGAGAACCAAGTGATCATCAGGAAGAGACCATCGGACCATGCCGCCGCTTCTGAGGGAGCGGGGGTTTCGCCGAAGATCATCTTCTGGAGAATATCGGGTTGTGCGCTTGCAAGCGTTTGCATCATGACACAGGACCTGTATGTGCCCCGGCATACGAGCCGGGGTGGGTGTTCGATGAATGTGAATCGTCAATATGTGCGTCGTTGTCGATTTCAGCTTCAGACAGCTTTGCCTGATACAGCTTTCGACGGACGCGATCGCCCATAAACAATATGGTGAGCCCGATGATGATGAAGAGCACTGTAAGCAGCGCCCCCACTTGCATCACGCGGAATGCTTGGATGGAATATGAACCGGCCAATGGATCGAACCGGTAGCAGAAATGGAGCAGGCGATCGCCGAGGCTATCGGCAATCTTGCCTTGGGACGCATCGAGCAATGACAGCTTGAGTTCCTGAGGCGGATAATCAAAGCCATACATATATCGCGTGACCTTGCCCTTGGGCGACAAAATCATCAGCGAGATTGGATGCGAGAAATCGCCGTTGTTGAGCGGATTGAATCCGAACCCGATCGAGTTGACCAGCCTGCGGATGTTGAGGGCATCGCCGGTATGAAACTCGATCCCTTCGAGTGCCTGAGGCGTATTGCCCTTGTTGTACTCGCCGAGGAAGTTGGTGCGTTCGCCGAGTGCCATCGAGGTGGTCTCGGTGTGATCGAAGCTGACGACCAAGAGCCGAAAGTCTTCGCCGGCGGTGTAATCAAGCTTATTGAGTGATGTTGTGAGCTGTGAAAGCACAACCGGACAAACCACAGGGCATTCGTAATAGACCATGACCAAGATGACGGGTGTTTCGTCGTCGAAGTACTTCCCGAACACGATCTCTTCACCCTTTGAGTTGGTGAAGCTCGCTTCAAGCGGGACATGGTTGCCGAGCTGTTCTGTCACTTCTACGCCGTTGAGGTCTTTGACCTCTGAGCGTTCGAGCAAACGCTGGGCGTGTACAACCGGAGCGATCGACAGCACACTCGCGATGGCGAGGAGCGTGATCATCAGGTTGGTGCGCAAAGGCTTGTTCATAGTGACTTGAGCTCAATCAATCGTTTGCGTACTCTGCGATCACCACTTCCATCGCGGCATCAACTGGTGCGTTGATCGCGGCGAGCTGGGTGTCGCGATAGACCGAAGAGACTGCAGCTGCTTCGTTATTCTCGTTGATCATGGCTTTGTAGTTGCTCATGTAGTTCTGGAAGTAAACCACCAGAACAATGATCACAAACAGCACGCCGAGCGTCATGAAGATGATGGTGAGCCCCATCGCCTTGGCGCTTGCTTGGGCGGTGTGCTCGCCTTGGGGTGCACCTTCTTCTACAGAATGCTGGTGCCAGTTGTCGTGTCCGTTTTCGTCAGCGCTCATCGCTGTACCCTCCCGGGTTGGTCAGTTGGGATCATTCCCGAATCTGACAGTGTTTATTTTGGTGCTGGGTATCGGTTGCATACCCAGATGAATCGTTTCGTTTACTCTTTAGACATCGTTATCGTTAAACATAGTTCTTGTGATGCAAACACTCGTGGAGCATTGGGTCCTTGAGTGGGAGCAGCGGGCTCTTGGATATTTTGCGAGCGACAAGCCCGCCAAAGATTCCCAACACGCCGACCACGCCTGCGATATCAAGCCATATCCCGGCGAGCCCAGGATCAATATCGCCCGCAGCGTTCATGTACACCATTGGGCGGATGATCCAGACCATGTCCAGAACGACCATCAATATCAGGTAGACGCCCATCCCACACAAGAGCATGGTGGTGCGTTTGGTGTTTCGCCAGATCAATAGCAAGAACGGGAGTGCGAAGTGACCAAGTGCCATGACGATGAACAGCCACTGCCATCCATGCTGTTGGCGGTTGGTGTACCACGCGGCTTCTTCAGGGATATTCGCGTACCAGATCAGGAAGTACTGGGAGAATGAGATATACGCCCAGAACACCACAAAGGCGAACATCAGCTTGCCCAGATCGTGGAAGTGCTCCTCGGTAACCAAGCCATCAAGCTTGCCCGCCTTGCGGAGCAGAGTCGCAACAATCGCGATCGCCGAGACTGATGCCAACGCACACGAAGCGAAGAAGTAGACGCCCCACATGGTCGAGAAGAACCGGTAATCGAGTGACATCAAGAAGTCGAATGCCATAAAGGTCATGGTGAAGGCGAAGACGGGGATGCCGAAACTCGCGAGCCGGCGGGCCTTGCGTCCCAAGTAACGATCGCCCGATTCATCGCCTTGGCGTGACCAACTGAGCATTGTCCGAGAGATCAGGATCCAAGCCACGGCACAGACCAGAACACGGACCATGAAGAATGGTGCGTTGAGGTAGGGCGCTTTGACTTCGAGGAGGTGATTGTATTCGCCGCCGCGTTCGAGCCACTTGAGCAGCACCCCGCCCTGGGTGATTTCGATGAGTGCGACGATGATCATCAGCACCGCTGGGAACCAGACGATCGTCGCGATGTTCTCAAACTGACGACGCAGGGTGATCGACCAGCTCGCGTTGAGTGCATGGAAGACCAAGACCCAGAACAACGATCCCAGCGAGATCGCCAACGCGGTAAACACGCCGACCTCGAATGCGCCTAGTGCGTGACGCCCGTTGATTGATAATGCACCGATGAATGTGAGCACAAGCCCGACAACACCAACACCGAACAAGCCCATCGCGATTTTACTCACGCTTGCTGATTCGATGGTTGTGTTCTCTTCGCTCATCCGTGGATCGGCAGCGATTTTCTCAAGGCGTGCTTGCCAGTCGGCATCTTGGAGCCCGGTGATGTCTGGCGCAGGGCTATTGGCAGCGATCTGGGTCATTCTCCACCCCCGTTTTCTGTAGTTGCAATCATCTGATCACTCTCGGTCGAATCGATTTGACCGATTCGTCTGCCCTTGGCATCGAACGCCGCTTGGAGCGTGCGGATGTAAGCGACAATCGCCCAGGCGTCTTGTTCATCGACCGCGTGTCCGTATGCGGGCATACGGTTAGTGCCGTCGGGTGACCATAAGCCGTCACGGATGATGTGGAAGAGGTATCCATCAGAACCGACATCGCCATCGCGATCGCGGTACTTGTCATCGAGCAGGTTGATCGGGCGGACATTCATCAGCTTGCCAACGGCGCCCGAGTCATTGCCCAGGGCGTTATAGCCGTGGCACATCGAACAGTAGATGTTGAATCGTTCCATGCCACGCGTGATGAGAGCTTTGTTCACTTCGATGGGCATGCGACCGACATACTGTGGCGCTTCTGGGTCATTCGAACCCGATACCAAACCAAAGTAGTAGGTCTCGTCGGCCTTGAGCATGTCATCGCGGTCTTTGGCGTATGAATCGACCCAATCGGCGTGCCCTGCTGGGATGACCGAATCAGAACCAAACGCGACGGTGCCATCAACTGGCAATCGCTGTGAGTGTCCGTCTTCGAAGAAGTCCGACTCGCTTTGGGCTTTGAGCTTTGGCTGGTCGTCCATGTCTGGGAAGAACTGGCGTGGAGGCGAATCGGTGCGATCGCCTCGGCACCCGCTCAGTGGTGAACCCAATACAATGAGCCCGAGCGAGCACAGCAGTGCTCTTCGGATCATCGACTTGGTTGTGTTGCCTGCTTGGATCATGCTGAATCCTGTTGGTCTGTATGTTCGAACGAATGGGTCGTCAGGGTTGTATCAGTTGGGTCTGAATAAAATCGAAACTGTGTGTTAGTCCACATCTTCGATAAGTGTGATGTCTGTGCCGCCGGCTTCTTCGAGCAGCTTCTTGGTCTTGATCGGATCAAAGTTTGGATCGGTCGCTTCGATGGCAATAAAGAACCGATCGTTGCCGACGCGATAGAAGCGTTCGTGGGAGAAGAGCGGATGATGGAATCTTGGGAGCCCGTTGAGTGCGAGCATGCCGAAGATACACATGAACGCGGTGAGCAAGATGCCCAGCTCGAACATGATGGGCACGAATGGCTGCCATGCTTCGAATGGTTTACCCTGCACGACTGTTGGGTACAACACGAGCGAAGTCCCCCACTGGAGCACGATCGCGATGCACACGCCGGTGATCGCTGCGCCACCTGCCATCAAAGGCAGCTTGGTGGTTTTGATTCCCATTGCCTCTTCCATGTCATGGATCGGGAACGGCGTGTGGACATCCCATTTGGAATAGCCCGCATCGCGTACCTTCTTGGCAGCGCTAAAGACCTTCGGGGTCTCGCTAAACTCGGCGACGATGCCGTAGACAGCATTCCCAGATTCGGTGACGAACTTGGGCGCCGATTTCCGCATCAGCATCGGGAAGTAGTCTGCTCCGAGAGACTTTGCATCATTGATAAGTGATTTGATATCCATGTCGGTCTCCCCTTTCTTAGTGGTGGTCATCCGTATGCGATTGAGGCATCACGATTTTGAGTTCGGATAACGCAAACATAGGAAGGAACTTGAGGAACAACAAGAACAGGGTCAAGAAGATCCCGCACGAGCCGACGAAGGTCAGGATGTCGACCCATGTTGGGAAGAACATATGCCATTCGCCGGGCAAGAACGCGCGATGAATCGAGGTGACGATAATCACGAATCGTTCGAACCACATACCAATGGTGACCGCCGTAGCGACAATCCAGATGACCAACGGGCTCTGACGCATCTTGCGGAACCAGAAGACCTGCGGGAAGATCACATTACAAGTGATCATCGTCCAGTAGGCCCACCAGTATGGTGCCTTCGCTGGGTTCACCCGGTTGTTGGCGAACGCGGCAAACTCAAACTCGTTTGCACCATACCACGCGATGAAGAACTCCATCGAATAGGCAAACCCGACCATTGTGCCTGTGAGCAGAATAATTTTGGCCATGTTCTCAAGGTGACGCAGCGTGAGCAAGTCAGAGAAGTTCGGCAGGACCATACGCAGTGGGATCAAGAGCCAGAGCACCATCGCAAAGCCACCAAACACCGCGCCCGCAACAAAGTAAGGCGGGAAGATGGTGGTATGCCATCCGGGCACGACAGAGGTCGCAAAGTCGAACGAAACAATCGAATGCACCGACAGTACCAGTGGTGTCGCGATGCCCGCGAGCATCAAGTATGCTTTCTCGTACCGATGCCAATGACGCGATGAGAATCGCCATCCCAGCGCCATGACGCCATAGACGAACATACGGATCTGGTCGGGCTTGGGCATAAAGTGTAATGCAAGCCCATTGCCCAAAGGCATCGGCATCTTAAATCCACGAGATACGCCCTTGTGCAATCGCAATGCTGCACGGTCACGCAATGTCGCGACGTCGGGGATCATGCCCATGTACCAGAAGAGCACCGATACGGTCGCGTAGGTCGACACCGCAAACACATCCCATAATAGTGGCGAGCGGAAGTTTGGCCAGATGCCGTTGGCGTTGGGCACGGGTGCCAAGAACCACGCCATCCAGACGCGACCAACATGGATACCCGGGAAGATACCCGCACAGATCACCGCGAAGATCGTCATCGCCTCGGCGGCTCGGTTCACCGCGGTTCGCCAGTTCTGCTTGAGCAGACACAGAATCGCGGAGATCAGCGTACCGGCGTGACCGATACCGATCCAGAACACGAAGTTGGTGATGTCCCACGCCCAGTCGACCTGGTTGTTGAGACCCCAGACACCGACGCCGGTGATAATCAGGTAGAAGATCATCGCGTTGGCAATCGCGGCAATAGATGCCGTGATGGTGAAGGCGGTGAGCCAAATCTTTGGCATCGGCGCTTCGGCATATCCACAGACGATGTCGGTGATCTCTCCAAAGGAGCGATCGCCGAGCACGAGCGGCGCGCGAAGACCTGGATCTTCTGTGAGCGTGCCGTCGTCTTTGGTGCCCGGAATAATCGGTTGACGACGAGCGACAGGCTGCACGGATGCGATGCCCGAAGCTTGTTGTGCGATGGTTTGGTCAGGATGTGTATCACTCATTGCTGTATCAACTCCGCTGACTGAAGCGCGAACTCCGATGAAATCTCATTTGGACGGCTCATCATGAGAGCACCTTCAGACTCATCGAATATCCCTGATCGAAATACTGCTTTGCACGATCGACGTATGCCGAGCCGTGGGTTTCAGAACCACTTGCATCGCCATGACCATCGTTTGCTGGTGTTCCGTGATCGCCACCCGAATCATGACCTGAATCATGTGATCCATGACTCATCGGATCACTCTCGAAAGCACGAATCGCGGGGTTCGGATTCCGTACACGCATCATGTAGGTAGTGCGTGGGCGGGTGTTGAGATAGCCCAACAACAGATAGCTGCGCCCTGAGTCGCGTTCTTCGGTGACGCGCGAGTTCGGATCGAGGATATCGCCGAAGCTGATCGCATCACTCGGACACGCCTGCTGACACGCGACATTGAAGAACCCGTCGGGGATCGGCCCGACCTGATCGTTTTCAGTCCACATACCCGCGGCCTTAACATCCTGGCGTGCCTGGTGGACGCGTTGGATACAGAACGAACATTTCTCCATCACACCACGGCTGCGAACCGTCACATCTGGGTTGAACTGCATCTTGGTGATCTCGTCGAGCTTCTTGCGAAGGCGAGGCGGGATGAAGTTCTGGTTGAATGTACGATCCTTGGCGATGGTGTCTTCGAA
>CAJXXI010000043.1 GCA_913062615.1 uncultured bacterium
GGTCGAGCGAGAACTTGGGTTCAAACCCAACCGCCTCTTTGATCCGGTCAAGGTCGGGCTTGCGGTGACGCAAGTCTTCGAACCCCGCAGGGTACGCATCGCAGTAGGGGACAAGCTGGATCTTTGACTTTGATCCAAGCACCTCGATGACCGTGTCGGCGAGTTGCGAAATCGAGATCGGGTGATCTGATCCGATATTGAACACCCGCCCGAAGCACCCGCTCGAACGGACCATCTTCGGAAGCACCTCGATCACATCGCGTCCATCGCAAAAACACCGTGACTGTGACCCATCACCAAACACCATCAAAGGCTCGTTGGCTAATGCCGCTCCGACAAACCGGGGCAAAACCATCCCATACCGCCCGACCTGGCGGGGCCCGACGGTGTTAAAGAATCGACAGATCACAGTCGGGAGCTCGTGCTGATGCCAATACGCGAGCGCTAGGTGCTCGTCGATCGCTTTGGCATGGGCGTATGACCATCGTGTGATCGAGGTCGGTCCAAAGTGCAGGTCATCGTCTTCGGAGAACACGCTGGCGTTTGGTTTGCCGTAGACCTCGGATGATGATGCGATCAGCGTCGGCGGCGACCCATGCGAGAGGGCATACTCAAAGATTGCGTCGGTCTGGTGGATATTTGTTTTGATCGAGTTGATCGGATCAGCAAGCACCAGATCAACCCCAACAGCAGCAGCCAGATGATAAATTTCATCAAACGGCTCGTCAGTGAGTTGATCTAATCCGGCATCTACATTGGCTTGAATGAACTCGATCTTGTTGATCACCGCATTGAGGTTTTCAATGTATCCGGTCGAAAGATTATCGATCACCGTCACCTGCACGCCTTGGGCGATCAGATGCTCGACAAGGTGCGAGCCGATAAACCCGGCGCCGCCAGTGACAAGCGCACGCCTTTGCGTGTGTTTGTGCTCGTTGGATTGGGAACCATCATCAGACACCGGTGCGTGCTCCGTAGATCATTGAGCTGATTAAGCAGCGCTTTCTGACCCGCCATCGTGGTATTGATGCGAGGTGCGGATGTTCTTACGCATGTATCCGCCAGCGGATGAACGAACAGCGTTGACCAGCACCCCGAGGAACTCGGATCGGCTGTCGCTGAGTTCATTCTTCAACCGGGCGACCTGTCCTCGTTTCTCAGCCATCGCACGGACCACAAGCATGGTCGCATCGACTTGATTCGAGAGCATATTTGCATCGCCAGCAACAATCGCGGGCGCGACATCAATGATGATGATGTCGTACAAATCTGATGCTTCAGCGAGCACCTTGCCCATCGACTGATTGCCAAGCCGTTCGACCACACGCAGGTTGCGTGTGCCCGCCGAGAGCACATCTGGGCCGTTGGTTGTGGTCTTCTGGACACACTGGTCGAGGGTTTTTTCTTCGCTGAGTGTATCGGCGAGCCCGGGTGATTCGAGCAATCCAAACACGGTATGAATCTTGGCTCGTCGGTAGTTCGTATCAATCAAAAGCGTCTTCTTGCCCGCTGCGACACATGCCTGCGCCACATTGGTCGCGACACTCGTCGCGCCCGAGCCGGGCATCGCGCCCACAACCAGCAAGGTTTTATGGCCGTGCTTACTCATATCCTTGATGACCCGTGTGCGAAGCTGGCGATAATGCTCAGCTAGCACCGAGTTGGGACTGTCAAGGAACAGCGTTGCGATCGAGTTATGCTGTGTTGGGTCTTCCTCAGCATCAGCAATGATGCCCAAGATCGGTGTGCGAGGGATCATCGCGATATCCGCAGCACTCTTGACCCGCTGGTCGAGCATCTCGAAGGCAACGATCCCGCCGATGGTCAGTCCTGAGATCAAGAAGACACCCAGTGGAACCATCATCATAATATTGGGGAAGCTCGGACGATCGGGGACACTCTCCATGGTATCCACAGAGATGCGACTCGCGGTATCAAGGCCTGCAGCCTGGCTCAACTCGGAAAGGTTCGATTCGTGCTCGGCCATCATGCTCATGGTGTTTTCGATCTGACGATCGATGTCTTCAATTTCTTCCGACGCGAGGGTCAACTCGTTGAGCTCGATCTGAAGCGACTCTTGTTGGGTAGACAAATCGGATATCTGTGCTTTGAGCTGACTCAGTGCCATCCGTGTTCCATCAATTCGGGCATCAAACGCATCGGCGAGCAAAGACTCGCGAGTGTTTTCGAGTTCCCGTTCGTTGGCTTCGAGCGTGTTGACAAGCAGTTTGTATGTCCGGTGATCTGGTTGAATTCCTTCCGCCTTGATCGACAATAGCTGCGCCTTATAGGCGATGATCGTTTGCTCAAGGTTCAGAATCTGAGGCATCTGACTAATCCGATCACGAAGCGTCGAATCATATTGAATACCACTATTACGCTGAAGCTGGGCCTCATCCGTCGCAAGGATCACCTCAAAGGCTTCGATCTGCTGCTGATTATTGATCATCTGTGCATTGACCAAACGGAGCATTTCTGACTGCACGCTAGTTTGCGGATTGAGCATTTCAATGCGGTCTTCTTTCACCATCCGGGTCTTGCGGTCGCTGAGTTCATCAATCGCTTTTTCCGCCTCATCGATCGCTTTACGGATCGCTTCTTTCTGCTTGGTTACTCTCGAGTTAGTCGAAGTATTGAGTAAGTTCATGTAGTTTTGTCGGATCAAGCCCGCAAGCCCGGCCGCGTCGTTCTTGTCGCCAACCTGCACCGAAAGCCGAATCAAGAATGTATTGGGGACCGCCTGTGCTCGGATAATATCTTCGAGCTCTTCGTATGCCTCGACAACATCAAGATTGCCGTTGCGTGAATACTGCTTGTACCAGGCAGGTGCTTCTGCGATCAATCGCGAATCTTTGAGTACCGCATCGATCACACGCTCGCCCTTGATGGTCTGGACCTGTGTGCCCATAAACCGGGCCATCTCGTCCTCGTCAATCGTATCCGTCGCAATAAGCTGGACCTCTGAACCCGCCGGCGAGCACTTAAAGAGCACCGTGGCTTTGTACCCGGGGAACAGCTTGAGGAAGAAGAAGTGTGAACCCACACCAACAAACAGCCCCACAACAACCGAGACCATCAGCAAGTATTTGTACTTCTGAAGCAGCTTGAGCGGATCAAAGGCGGCGCCACCAGAACCGCCCCCCGAAGATGTCGGCGGGCGCATGCCAGGGCGTGGTGCGCCTGGGCCAGGTCGGTTTGCTTGTTGAGTGCTCATGTCGCTGCTCCGTAGTCGTCTTGCTTGGTCCGAGAATGATTTAACCCACCTCTTGGACAGTATGTATCTTTTCGTACTCGGCCAGTTTAATCCTCGGCTGAGTTAATTTCTTGCTCGAACTCTTCAATGTCCGTCTTGAGTGAGGGGTGTGCGGTCGGTGAAGAACGCAACACCGAACGCGCATCGGTCAATGATGATTGGGCTTCGATCATATTTCCACGCGCCAACTGCAGCCGACCGTTGGTGATCAGCATGGTGACACTCGCCGGGATCGACAAGAGATAGTCCGAACCCGTATCGATCATTTGCTCCGCTTCATCGTACTTTCCAAGCCGGATATAGATACCCGCCATGGTTTCGTACGCCTCACTCCGGGCAAGGTTCTGATCAATCGCAGTCTGCCCATAGCTTAAGGCTTCTTCATGGCGACCAAGCTTGGTAGAGAGCACAAACGCCAAGTTATTGTTCATTTCCCAGTCGTCCGAGAACAACTTGATCCCGTCCTGCCAAGCAGACGCTGCTTGGGCAAACTTGTCTTGAGAGTACAACAGCGTTCCAAACAACTTGTAGGCCCGGATCTGGATATTGGGGTTTTCAGAATATCCCATCAGCCCCTCAAGAATCTCGAAGCTCGCAGCGTCTGTTCCATTCTCAGTAATCATTCGCCCAACAATAAACAACTCGAGCCAAGTCTGGATGTCCGGGTTGGTGTTGCGTCGTTTGAGCGACTCAAGATAATCGTATTGATCCTGTGCAGGCTGATTCTCAAAGTACCGCGAGAGGTTTCCTGACCACCCGACCAGCTCGCTGTCCTTGTTCACCGAAAGATCAAACGCCTTGGTGATCTGCTGCTTTGCAAAGTCTTCGCGTCCGCGTGCCTGAAGAATCAACGCTTGGGCCGCGAGCAACCCGGCGCTTTCATTGATATTGCCGACGATGTCGGTCAACTCGTTGAGCACCTTATTGGCGGTTTGGGTATCGGGAGGGGTCATCCGCACGAGCGAATCGATATACCCAGCGCCATCGCTGACCGAGTGACGCTTGTTCCAAGCCATGCCGTAAATCTCGGCGGCCTTGTTTCTCTCGTTGTGAGAGGCAAACAGCCCCCCGATTCGCGACATCAGATTCGCATCGTCGGTTCGCCGCGAGAGCACCTCGCGGGCAACATCTATCGCCTCGCCAGCCCTGCCGGGCTGAGTCAACAACTCGTTGAGAATCGCAAAGATCGATTTGTCAAGACTCGGATTGAGCCGAACCGCAGCCTGCAAGTCCTTGAGCGCGTCTTCGCGACGGTCAAGAGCAAAGAATCCCGCAGCACGCACACGATACGCACGCCAATCGTTCGATTGAATATCAAGCGCACGCCCAAGGTCAGAGAGCATGTCGTTGAGCAACGATTCATCGCCGATCATCGACTCCGCACGCTTGACATATACATACGAGTTCGTCGGATACCGTGCAACCGCATCGTCGAGCAGCTTGCTCGCACGAGCGTTGTCGTCCATCCCGCGAGCAATGTCCGCTGCCTGAAGCATCGTGATCATCTCGGTCTTCATCTCCTCAGGGAGCTGGTCGAGTGCCGCCTGGGCATCTTCATACCGTTGGAGGCTTGTGTAAGTGCTGATAAGTCGATTGCGGACATTGAAATCTGCATCCGCGCCGCTCGCGATCACTTCTTGATACGCCTCGACAGCCTTTGAATGATTGTTGATCCGCATGTACAGATCGCCGAGCAGCTTCGAACCGAGCATCGTGTCGGGCGACTGGCGTTTGACCGCTTCGTTCGCAGCGATGACCGCCAGGTCCGGGCGTCCACGATTGAGCATGAACTCCGCATTGGAAATATAAGGCTCGGCGCCAACCGGCGCCTCAAGAGTCTCGATATATTTGGCATAGAGCTCGTTGGCCATCATCAGCCCGTTGCGGTTGTTGACAATGCCCTGATCGGCATGCCAGGTCGCATCAAGCTCGACCATCCGGAGGTTATCGCTTGTTGCACGGATCTGATCGATCATTACGCGAGACTCATCCCATTTTTTCGAGGTGATATACATCTGGGCGAGCTGCCCTTTGTTCTCGATGTTGTTCGGGTTGAGTTCAAGCATCCGCTCGCGTTGCTCGATTGCAAACTCACGCCCTTGATCGCCGCCGAAGATCGACTCTAGGTTGAGCCACAGATTCATAAAGTTGATGTCAGACGATCCAAACCGTTGGAGCCGTCTCGCAGCGCTCAGAGCAGCCTCAGATTGTCCAGCCCGTGCCAGTGCGATCAGGTAATCAGCAATCGCTTTGGGATTGTTTGGGCTGATCGCCAAAGAGCTCTCGAACGATTGAATCGCATCCGCATATTCGCCGATGTCGCGCTGAATAACCGCGAGCATCTGGAAAACCGACGCGTCCGCCGTGCCAGTTGCGGTCGCCTGTTTCAAGTAATCAATCGCCTTGGCGGGGTCTTTTTCGACCATGGCGATCCGTGCACGGTAGCTCAGCGATTCGGTTTGGCTCAGGCCAGCCCGTTCCGCGATCGCTTTGGCATCGTTTATGTTGCCATACTTCAGAGCATTCACAAAGCTCATCTCGATCACGCCCTTGTTGTTTGGGTCAATCGTATTGAGCTCGTTGATGGTCTCGGTAAAGAGTTCCTTGCGATCATTTTCGAACGCAATGCGAGCGATGGTCAACAGTTTGCTGACCATGTCGCCGTCCGCCTCGCGGACCATCGCAATTCGGCTCTCAACGGGATCACCCGAGATCATCGATTGGAGCGTCGTCGTGATCCATTCTTTATCTTCTTCATCGGGATTCTGCGCGAGTGCTTTTTCGAGCACCTCCATCGAGCCCTTCACATCGTCCTGATCGAACAGAACCGAAGCGAGTTCGCGTGAGATCCTTGGCTCATAATCGAACTCCTCGGCCGAGTTGCGAAGATATTCGATCGCACCGGGGAAGTCGGCGGGCGTGCTCGAACTGCCAAGTCGAATCTGGCGGGCCGTCATGATCGCGGCGATGACCGGATCTTCATTGAGCTCAGGGTTAATAAACTTATTGATACGATCGAGGGAATCCGATGCGAGATCAAGCATCGGGTTGATCGCCAGAACATCAGAATACAATCCCGCAGCCGCATCATAATCCTGAAGCTGCTCATGAATCTGGGCAAGGGTCAACATCGCAAGAATCTTCCGACCCGTTGTGTCACGCGGGATCAACTCGACAAGCGCATCGCGTGCAACACCATATTGCTTGAGCTGCGAAGCGGTAATCCCCTCCTGCCAAAGCCCCTCGACGTTCTCACGCAAGGTGAGCTCGTTAAACTTCTTGAACAACCGGAGCGCCTCTTCAAGATTTCCTCTCGTTCGAGCGATCTTGCCATCGATAATCACCAATGCAAGGTTGTCATCTTGGACCGAAGCAGCAAACAAGTCACGCTTTGTCGTCGCATCTGCAATCGCAGCATCAATCTCGACTTGCGATCCCTCAGCCAACAAAGCCTGGGCTTGATCGATCCTGATGTTCACCTGCGAATGCAATGCATCACGCTTGATCGAGAACTGACGGTACCCCTGGTAGCTCACCGCTTGGGTTTTCAAATCAGCAATCCGGGAATACCAACCGAGCGCTTCTTCGAGTTCGCTTGCGCCCTTAGCCAATGACCCTGCAACAAGCAAAAGCTCAGGATTGTCCTTGTCCAAATCAATCAGCGTATCGATCATCCGTCGTGTGTACGAAATATTCGAATCAGGACTAATCGCGGTCTCAAGCGTGAAGAACAACTTGACAATATCGACATCAAGCTGATCTCGGGAACCCGAGAGCAACTCATTGGCGATGCCAACAAGCCGTTCTTGGAACGATTCGAGCAACGCCTTGCGGGCGATCATCAATGCTTCGCCTTGAGCAGCGAGCTCGAGCTCTTTGCGAGCGATCTCTGCTTCGATAAAGATCATCTGAATCGCCATCTCAGCATTCTTTGGGTATGAATCCAAGAACGCCTGCCCGATCGATTTCCCGGTCCGGAGCGAACCGATCCGTGCTTCTTTATCATATTCAGGAATTTCACGATTGGCGTTGATCGTCACGATGTTCATCAAACCGATCACCGATTCGACATCACTGGGATTCGCAGCAATCGCCCGCTCGAGGTCGTCTTGAGCGAGGATGTATTGGTTGTCGTCGAGCAAGCCGTTGCCCTTGGCGATCCGAACGATAGCCAACCCGCGGTATCGCTTGAGCCGCTCCCACTCGCCGACCTGCGATGGGTCTTCATTGAAAAAAGCGAGGGCGCCGTTGGTATCTTCGATCAACACATCGGCCAGCCCTCGGCTGTACCGTGTCTGGAGCATCTGATGGCGGATCAAAAGGAACCGCTCGTGGGCGTCGCTGTTGTTCCGAAGAATCGTCGAGGTCTTCTTGATCGCTCCGATATAATCGTTTATGAACCGGTCGCGATATTCTGTTTCGGTGTCCGGCACAATATGCTCGATCGAATCGATCCACTTGTTCAGGTTCTCGGTATTGGTCGCATCCTTATGCACAGCCTTGGCATAGTGCCGCTCCGCTCGCTTATAGTCGCCCTCAACCATCAACTGGTCACCGAGACTCGCAAGGTCAGAAGCACTTTTGTGGGCGACACTCCAAGCAAGCATCAGCATGCCCAGAAGAGCGATCACGCCCACTATCAGGATGATTACAAATCGTGTGTTTACGCGAGAAGCCATCGGTTCTTCCTTACATTTCTATCACCAGCAGCATGCCGGTTTCATCAGCAAGATCAACTCTTGCATTGTATCTGTCAATCTGTCACTCACCAGCCGAGTACGCTCGGCCGAGTATTTCGTTCATTCATTCATCAGCATCGTCGTGCTGCGTTACGGTTTCGCCCATCGCTGCAGGGTTCTCAGGCGGATAGATACCCATCTGCACATCGACCCAATCAGGGACACACCGCATCGTTTCGCCCAGTAGCTCACCAATAAGTTCGCCAGCATATACCGCAAACTCATCGAAAGACTCAAAGTGACTCCCGGTCACCTGCACCTTGAGAAAATAGGCATAATCATCATTAAGGTTGAAGGCGAGCTGGCGGACATCGTTGGCGTTGGCCTTTGTGCCGCCGTTGGCGACAAAGAAGTACCCCGCATAGAGCTTGCCCCCGTTGGGTTCAATAAACTCCGAGACACGCATCTTGATCGCCGACTCTGGGCCCACCCCGCGTGGGAGCCGAACCCGTGATCCGGGCGCATCAGATCTGCTTGGATCATTGCTCAACCGGACCGTATAGAGCGCGCCGTTCTGTCCTGCAAACTCGGTGGGCACGCTGTGGTCAATCCGCCACGAGCTCGTATCCATAGGCAGATCCATCGAGCGGGAGAACCCGCCCTGCTGAAGCCCGCCGCCGACAAAGCATCGTTCAGGAACATGAGGCACCGTGTCGATCATCCCGGTGTAATACGCCGCATGAAAACTCAACACGATCGGTCTCTTGGGATCCGCATCACGCGTCCGGAAGTAGTTGCGAGAGAGGTAGTTCTCGGTGCCCAAGGTCTCAACAACCTCTGCGCCCATGACCTGATCCGCGCCAACCTTTTCCCATCCATCGGTCACACTCGGGATCGAAGATACCTGACGGTTGTTCTCCGGATAGATCGGGATCTTGTGAAGCCGAACGCTATTGACACTCAGGTAGGCGCTCACCGAGCCCGCACCGATGAGCATCATGGTGCACGCGACAATACAAGTCTTTGTGTGGGTGCTCATGCTCATGCGCTCACCGCCTGGTCTTGTGCATCCGAATCGTCGTCGCTCTCAGCAATCAACCGATTGAGCATCCATCCCATGCCGAGGAACAAGCCCAACGATGGAATCAACAACAGCGTCCCGATCACCGTGTGCGCATCGCCCGCAGCCAGATCAGGGTTCACCAGCATCAACAAGCCAAGCACCGTTACCCGGATCATGTTCATAAACACCGCGACAGGACCAGCAATGAGCACCAACGCAATCCGCTGCCACCACTGAGGCGAACCCATCAACGCAACCGCGAGCGCCAACGCATAAAACGCGACAACCATACGCATGCCAGAGCATGCTTCTGCCACATTCATCGGGAACGACTCGCCCGAGCTCGTCAGGATCATCAGTGTGTTGCCATCAATATCAACCGTGAACCAACCAAACGGCGTCCCGATCAGATTCAATATCAACCACGATCCCTGCGAAGCGATCAGCTGGAGTTTAAAGGTCACCGTGAGCATGATCTGCTCAGAGATCGTGATCATCAAAATCAGATAGATGATCGGCAGAAAGAAATGCCTGAACATCCTCGGCCCGATCATCCAAAGAACAAGCGAACCCAGAGTCAATATCAGACTCATGCCCTGGAGCATGTGGTTGCGGACCATGATCAAGTTGTACGCGTACGCCTGAATTCCTAATACGAAAGGCACAAACGCGGGCCAAAAAATCGTCACCCGGGTCGTCAGTATTTTATCACGGTGCTGCCACGCCATATACCCCGCGATCAGCGGGATCACAAACGCATGCCCCCAGTCCTCTGGGTATCCCAGGCTGATCTTGCCCTGATGAAAAAACCAACGGTAGAACAGCACCAAAAAACTCAAACATGCAAAGACACTGATCGTCAACCCCACGCGCGTGAATACCCCAAGCACCCGTTCTTGGGGGTTGGTTGTCACCGTCGGCGATGTTGGATTGGGTTGATTCATGATTGGTGAATATCGTGCTTTCTGATGCAATAACCCCGCAGGGTATATATGGGGCAAGTGATCCGAAAAAGCTCTCTGGTCCGTCTCCTCGTCCTCAATCGGCGAAATTTTCGGTCCGCTTTGGTTCGCTCGCTCGGTCCGTGATGATTGGCGCGAAAACTCTCGGATGCGTCCCAATTCCCAAGGTTCACACCCAGTTCTTACCCTTGATCCTCCTTGGCTTGGCAATGATCGCGCAAAAAGAAACGATCCCCGCCAAAGGGCAGGGATCGATACGATTCAAAGGCGGGTCTGGTTCGTGAAAATCGGCCGATTGATTATCGGTTAATGTTCGAAGGCGGTGCCCCGAAGATATCATTACCGAAGTTGCGATCAAGCAAGAATCCAAACCCATAACTCGTCCGGAAACCGCCACGCAGAATCGCCAAAGGCGTCGCCCAGAACTTGGTCCCGATATTGATCAGATCGTCAGGCTTGATGTAGATATCAGGCTGGGTACCCTCGGCAATTGCCCGGAGATTCAGCATAATCGTCGCTTGCTCGTCCGTGCCCACCATCCGAGTCAGGTCGACCCGTTCGGGAACCGCAACAGGGCCAAGATCGCCCGCAGCCGTGATCGCACGCATCAGGGTCAGCTTGCCAACCGCTGGGAGGTTGAACACGCCCGGACGGTTAATTTCGCCTCGGATGTAGTAAAAACCCACTGTGGACGGGGGGACATGGATGGTATCGCCAGGGCGGATAATGATGTTGTATCGTGCATCGCCTGAAACCAAGGGGGCGACAGGTACACGGATTTTACGCTGGGTGAACAACTCACCCCTCGAATCTCGAGGCATCATCTGCCCTTGCTCACTGATCAGTCTTCGAGCAGCAACCGGTGCCGACTCGCGGATCCATTGTCCACCACTAAATCGCCATCTTGGCGATGCCGGCGAATGCTGGGTTGTCTGATTTGGTGAGGCCTGCTCTGTGGTGCTCCCACGCGGATCAATCAGATCAATCAAAGGCTCTTCATTGCTCGGCTGATTCCGGGTGTAGTTGGGTACCAATCCGGTGCTGTTGCCCGAACGATTGCCCGAAAGCATCCCCGGAGCCGACAGATCATCGATGATGTCGAGCAGGCTCTCGCCGTCCATCGGATCGGTTGAGGAGCCGTTGTCATTATCAAAAATGTTCTCATCGCCGGGCACTTCTGGGTAGAACTCAGAGCTGCCATCGTCGATCGGTACTTGGCGGATGACATAGATTTCTTTGGTAAACTCAGGGAATCCGCCCGCAGCGATTAACGCTTCGAGAATGCGGAAATCGGCGTTGAGAATCGAATAGGGTCCCGGTGAGTTCACATTACCCAGCAGGTGGAAGACCTGCTGACGCCGTTGCTGGACAACGACCGACACAAGTGGATCAGCGACCAAAGAGGCCATCTTGATAGCAATCGCATCGCGGACTTCGGTTTCGGTCAGCCCATTGACGAAAATACGCCCGAGCTGGGGAATCTGGATATACCCGTTCTGGTCGATCTGGCGAGGCAATGTCTCTGCCTGCCCGCGGGTGATCAGGTCCCAGACCGTCAGATCAAGGAAATCGCCCGGGCCAACGCGGTAGATATCAGTCTCAGGCATCAAATCTTCGGGGGTGATCTCTGAAAGCTCAACCCATGAAGAACTCGGATCTTCGATCGCTCCGATGTGATTGAGGATCGGGACACTCGTCGGGGTGCGTTCCCACCGTCCGATGGTTGAGGGATCCATAAACGAATCCCAGGTGCATCCACCCATAAAGACCGAACCGAGTGCAAGCACGGCGAGTGACGCCAAAGTGCTTGTCCTTTGCCCTGCTTTGGCACAGACACGGGATTGTGTTGTTCGTTTGGTATTGTCGATTTGACGCACTGGGCATCTCCTGCTTTTATCAGTCAGCACAAGCCAACAATGTATTCTCACACTCTTCTTAAACGCATCACCACAGCATGGCTGCCCAAGGCAACCACCCGCTGGAGACATATAGTAGCGATCACAACCCCGATAGGTATGCGACCCTACTGATGAGTCCATCGACCACACGGGCACCAAAGGTTGATTTCGCCTGCCAAAATACGCGAAAAGGTCCGAGAGTGTGCGGATTGTTTCTCAAATATCATCGATTTTCCCGATCTGGCGCACCTCATGCGCTCCGGGCGGGGGTTCGTCTAGAATAGCAGCTACTTTGTCGATTATGGACCAGAGCAGGTGCCCCAACGATTTTTCCAATGACAACACATTCGAGACTTCCAAGGCATCCAAGACATTCGAGACTTTGAAA
Source organism: uncultured bacterium (assembly GCA_913062615.1). Taxonomy (GTDB): domain Bacteria; phylum Planctomycetota; class Phycisphaerae; order Phycisphaerales; family UBA1924; genus UBA1924. The sequence goes on from CAJXXI010000043.1 coordinate 12,244, forward strand.
AGCTATGAGCGACCACCAATCCCAATCTCCAAACCCACTCTCCGGGCAAGAACGCACCCTCAATCGTCATCCACGCCGATTGGGAGGCGATCCTGTTGCTAATCTCAAGCCCATTGTTTCGCTCTCAGCGATGATTCTTAACAACGCTGACGACGCAGTCCACCACCTTTCACCCAAGAAAAAACCATCTTGGCTCAAAGCGAAAATCCCTGCGGGCGAAGGGTTTAAGAAAACACGATCAAATGTCCACAAGCACGGCTTGCACACCGTCTGCGAAGAAGCAATGTGCCCCAATATGGGCGAATGCTGGGAGCGAGGCATCGCGACCATGATGATCCTGGGCGATACCTGCACCCGGGCGTGTGGATTCTGCAATGTTAAAACCGGCAAACCCGGTGCGGTGGATAAGGATGAGCCTCGCCGAGTTGCTCAGTCGCTCGCGGGCGCAGGGCTCAAACACATCGTGATTACCTCGGTCGATCGTGATGATCTGCCTGATGGCGGCGCGGGGATCTGGGCCGAGACCATCATGCGGACCCGTGAAGCCTGCCCGGACATGTCCATCGAAGTGCTCGTCGGCGATTTCAAAGGCGACGAAGCCGCCCTCCAAATGGTCATCGATGCCAAACCAAATATCTTGGCACATAACTTAGAAACAGTCCGGCGCTGCCATCCAGCGGTCCGTCCCAGCGCAAAGTATGAACGCACAATGGAACTGCTCCGAAGGGTCAAAGCCCAAGGCGGCGTCGCCAAGACCGGGATCATGGTCGGGATCGGTGAACGCACCGAAGAAGTCTTCGAAATGTTCGAGGAACTCATCGCCATGACCGCAGCTCATGATGGCAATCGCGATCGCAATGACGCTTCGAGAGGCGATCCGTGCGACATCATCACGATCGGCCAATACCTCCAGCCCACCCGCAATCACCTGCCCATTGATCGTTGGGTGCACCCCGACGAGTTTGCCGAGTATGAACGGGTCGGCAAGGCTGCGGGGATCAAGATGGTGGTGAGTGGACCTTTGGTCCGGTCAAGCTATTTGGCGGATAAACAGGCGGACATGTTTGCGATGTTGAGTTAGTTTTTTGTATCGCCTTTTATTCTTGTAATATCGCAAACTTCACTGATGCGGACAAAATCGGCCGTTCGTTTCTTGTAGCCGTTCGTTTCTTGTAGCCGTTCGTTTCTTGTAGCCGTTCGTTTCTTGTAATTGTGCGCCATCCTCAACAGGCGGATTGTAAGAACATGAATCCAGATTCGGATTATGAGTAAATTTTCATTTCGCTTCGTCCGATGAGCACGGGTAGTCGTGTTCAACCGGGAGCTGTAGGTGTCCAAAGGCAAAGCTGTACAATCAATCAAGTTTAAGCTCTGTGTGACTTTTATATGCGCCGGATTGATCCCGATGTATGTGTCGACGATCGTTTTTAACTACCGTTTTCAAGATTATCTCATACTTTCGACCGTGGGTGTATTGGTCTTTGTGTTTGGACTGTTCGTGGTGGGGCGGATGTTCTGGACGCCTTTGGGCAAAGTAGTCGAAGCGGCCGATCGGATTGCCGATGGCGACGTCTGGTATGAGATCGGGGTGGACCGGACCGATGAGATCGGACAGCTCGCTTGTGCGGTCGATGCGATGCGTGTCTCGATGAAGCAACAGATCGATCATCTCGATGCGTTGGTCGCCGAGCGGACCGCCGAGCTAGAACATGCAAACGAGAAGCTCGGGCACGACGCCATGCATGATGGGCTGACCGGTCTCCCGAACCGCCAGGCATTACGAAGCCAACTCCAAACCGAGCTGGCGATGTTTCATCAGGACGAGTCACACCTGATCTCGGTGTTGTTTTTCGACTTTGATCGTTTTAAGGTGGTCAATGATTCGCTCGGGCACGCTGCCGGTGATGCGTTGCTGTGCTCGATCGCGGATCGGTTCCGTGTTGAGCTCCGGCGGATCGATCTCCCGGCACGCTTTGGGGGCGATGAGTTCGTGGTGCTGATCTCGGAGGTGGAATCACCCCAGCATGCACTCGATGCAGCCGACAGACTTCTCAAAGTTTTCGAAGAAGCTCATGTGATCGACGGGCACCGGATCGTCTCGACAGCGAGTATCGGAATGGTGGTCGCCAATCCGCGGTACACTAATGCAGTCGACATGATCCGCGATGCAGATGCAGCGATGTACCAAGCCAAACTCGCGGGCAAGAATCAGGTGGTGGTCTTCGACGAACATATGCTCGCCGATGCGAAGTACAGGCTTAAGCTCGAAGAGGACCTGAGCAAGGCGATCGAGAACAACGAACTGCGTGTGATGTACCAACCAGTCATCGGCATGGAGGACATGACCATCGTTGGGTTCGAGGCGCTCATCCGATGGGAACACCCAGAACTCGGTTTAGTGAGCCCCGATCAGTTCATCCCGATTGCTGAAGACACGGGACAGATCGTCGAGGTCGGCGCGTGGATTCTGCGTGAATCGCTACAACAGTTGGTCCGTTGGGACAAGGAGCTTGGTCTTGAACACGAACTCTCGATCAATGTCAATGTTGCCAAAGGGCAGCTAATCCATCCAGAGTTCCTTGGATTGGTCAAAGAAGTGCTCGAGTCAACCGGAATCTCGCCGCATCGGCTCAAGATGGAAATCACCGAATCCACCGCGATCGATCCACGCCACGACATGAGCGTCGTGATTGATCGCATCCGCGAGCTAGGAATATTGATCGCGATGGATGACTTTGGCACAGGGCATTCATCGCTGAGTCTGCTGCACAAGTTCAAGTTTGATATTCTCAAAATCGACCAGAGCTTTGTGCAGGGCATGGAAGAATCTCGCGAGATGAGCGCGGTGCTGCATTCGATTATCGCGCTGGCACAGAACACCGGGATGAAGGTTGTCGCCGAAGGCGCCGAGACCGAATCACAGGTTGCGTGTTTGATCGCGCACGAATGCGACATGATCCAGGGATACTACTTCTCGTGCCCGTTGACGGCTCAAGATGCCAGCGTGTACCTCACCGAGCCGTTCGACTACAGCCAAGCCGCCTGACGGCGGCTTGGCATCGGTGATCACACAGGATGATGACCGGTTGTGGTTTTCGTTGTAGATCGTTCCTTGGAACGGATTCATGAATCGCGTGGCGAGAAGTCCGTGTTGCCTCGCTCGTAATGCCCTGCGATGCCAACAATAATTCCCTCGTCATCACGATCAAAGACCATAATAAATCCTTCAAATCCTTCGATTACGAACTGATCTTTCTCAACGCAAATCAGGTTTGTCCACTGTGAGAGACCTTCGCGTCGGTACTGCAGCGTTCCTTGGTCAACACGCACATGGCGTGGCCCGTAGTCGCCGGCGTAAGTGGCGAGCTTTTCGGGTGAGCAGATAATCGGATCATTCTTGGCTCTGATCGCGGCCAATCCCCATCGTGCAGATTCATCGCCATTCTTGTACGCGATTTCAAGCGCCGTGGTGATCGCAACATCGAGCGCATTGTTTGAGTCGGTTTCAATATCAGGCGATACCCCGGTGCCTTCCCAGTTGGTGTGGCTGATCGGGTTGATTGCGCGGGCGATGGGGAGAACGACCATCAACTGGTCATCAAAGATGAATGAATCGACGGGGTGGGCACCCCCGCCGGTGGTTTCGCCGATGATGGTGGCGCGTTCGAGGTTTTTGAGGTTGTAGGTGAACTCTTCAGCCGCCGAGAATGTCCGATTGCTGGTGAGCACATACACCGGGACATCGGGCATCGCCAGTGTCGTGTCGAACTCGCTGTGTGTCCAATATTCGGTTGTGCGGTCATCGGGGCGATAGTACAGCGAGTTGAGATGGATGGGTTCTGATGGATCGAAGAGATACGACGAGATGAGCTGGACGGCTTCTGGATCGCCGCCG
>CAJXXI010000044.1 GCA_913062615.1 uncultured bacterium
TGTTTTGCGCCTATTAATGATCGCATCACACTCTCCAAAAGATTGTTTGGGTATTAATGGAAGGCCCCGCAGTGCAATTAAATGCAATGCTGGCGGGGCTTTTTATTGAGAGCTTGAATAGATAGACATTGGCTCTAGTCTGAGGGACCCAATTGTGAATAATCCTCTGCTTAAAGGACCTGAGTCAACCGCCTATAAATCCCCATTACATGGGTAATTCCATGAATTATCGGTCCTAAATATTGGAATCTGCTGGATTTTGACAATTCTCGCCAAATTCAAGGACGATTCTATTGACAGCCTCCCAGAAATCACTACTCTTGGGGAGTGTTGAGGGTTTTCCCCTGATACACCGTGCTGTACCGGCATCAAGAAGACCGTTTTCCATTCGGGAATCACTTCGAGAAGTCGTTAAGGAGATAGAGAGTCCCCTTATCAAACTTGGTGTTTGTGTATGAGTATGTCCGGCATGTGCTGGAAAATCGGATTGTCTTGGCTCGGCGTGTGGAGCGTCGGCCGTTTAGTTTGTCAAACGAAAGAGAGAAGAGAAATGAAAATTGCACTTACCACATTGGCAGCAGCAGCTGGCCTCGCAACCGCAAGCCCAGTCCTCACTACTAGCCTCACAGACTACGTAGTCGACAGCGCTGGTACCCCAACAGGTACCCTCGTTCTCGATGTATCAGGCATGTCGTTCAATGACGCCCCAGGGTCAGCATTGAACGAAATCCTTTCAGTATTCATCGGCGTTGGCGGCGAAGTCACCGGCATCGGCTGGGACGTAAACCTCACATCGATCGGCGCTTCATGGGCTAACGAAGCTGTAATGGGCTTCGAAGGTCAGGTCAACTTGACCGTTGCTGCAGACGCTAACCCAGTATCAAACATGAACTACGCTTCAGGCATCGTTGATCTTTCAGATGACGCTGGCCTCCCAAACATCACCGTTGGTGCTGACGGCATCCTCGACATCGAGTTCTCCGAGTCATTCGTTGACAACGGCGGCACCGGTGACAACTTCTTCGAAGCTGGCTCAACAATCACCATCGTAGGTACTGGCTCAGGCTTCGTTCCAACTCCAGGTTCACTCGCAGTCCTCGGACTCGGTGGTCTCGTTGCTGGTCGTCGTCGTCGCTAATCCGACCGATAGACAAAACGTATACAGATTCAATCCTGTCCTGACCCAATCAACCGGCATTGTTTGCCGATCAGGTTTGAAGATGTAAAAAATATAAAATCCCTCGGAGTAAAATCCGAGGGATTTTTTTACAGTTGAACAATTTCACCCAGCCCGCCCATGCAAAAAACTCATCATCGCCCCCCCTGATCCAGAACAGCGAATTCAACGAAATCCAGTCGTTTTCAAATATTTTACGGATTTTCTTGGGTAATTGCCATTGACACAGTTCACAATACCACTATTCTAATTACGGCTTCACAAAATGGGTAAAATTGCGTATCGAATACATACTCAACTTTCAATCCATAAAATGAGGTGATCTACTTTTACAGCCGACGTACGGAGCGTTGGCAGGGAATGTTCTTTTTAGAAAGAGAGAAACAAAATGAAGAAGACAATCGCACTTTCAGCAATCGCAATGATCGCTGGTCTCGCACACGCTGACACACTCGTCATCGATGTTTCGGCATATGACAGCTGGAACTTCCAAGGCGACGCACAGAACGACATCGCAAGCATCCTCGTTGGCGCTGGCGCAAGCATCACCAACATCGCATGGGATGTCACCATCACTTCAGAAGCTCCAAGCTGGGCTGAAGAGTTCACTATGGGCTTCTTCGGCAACAGCGAAGTCGTTCAAGTTGCCCCAGGCGACGCATTCGAGGCAAACTTCAGCAACTACGCTGGCAACCAGGCTTCAGGCATCGTCCTCGGTGGCTCAGGTATGCTCGACATCGAGTTCTACGAGCAGTTCTTTGATGACATCGCTTTCGGCATCGATACATACATCGAGCAAGGCTCAACAGTCACCCTCTCAGGTTCGGGCTTCGTCCCAACCCCGGGTTCACTCGCAGTCCTCGGACTCGGTGGCCTCGTTGCTGGTCGTCGTCGTCGCTAATCCGACTTCGATTGATCTGAAGATTTTCGAACTTGTTCGATAATCCAAAGCACAATGAAAACCCTCCGGAGAAATCTGGAGGGTTTTTTTACAACATCTCTGAACTCAGCATCCAAATAAAAAACGCCCGCAATTGCGAGCGTCATACATTCACCTATCTAGGCCCGAATCAACTCAACCCAAGCCCTACAGGCTGAGGCTTGACCGCATGATTCGGAGAGACCGTGATGCCCAAAGGCACACGCTTACCGTTGCTATCCGTCGGAGGCATGCCCTCTTCATCGATATGACGCTGAATCGCCATCACGCCCTCAATCAACATCTCAGGTCTCGGCGGGCATCCAGGCACATACACATCCACCGGGATGAACTGATCCACACCCTGCACGGTCGCATAGGTATCGAACACCCCGCCCGTTGATGCACACGCACCCATCGAGATCACCCATTTGGGCTCGGGCATCTGTTCGTAGATTCTCTGGAGCACCGGAAGCATCTTGGTCGTGACACGCCCGGCAACGATCATCAGGTCGGCCTGGCGAGGCGAGAACCGCATGACCTCGGCACCAAACCGGGCAAGGTCATAGCGTGACGACGCGGTCGCCATCAGTTCGATGCCACAACACGCGGTTGCGAAAGGCATCGGCCACAGGCTCGATCGACGCGACCAGTTGACCACCCGCTGAAGCTGGGTCAAAAGAACATTGTCTGTAGTAATAGCGCCTTCAATGCCCATAAAATACGCTCCAAATCAGCTTCTCAAATGTGCCAGGCACAGTTGCCGGCTCACACGACGAGTATATGCGAGATCAATACACAATGCGACGATTCACAGCACCAATCAGGCCGCCGATTCATCTGCCTCGATTGAATCCGTAGGCCAATCCGTGCTCTCGATCAGCTCGATCGCTGCCTCGTGCTCATCAAACCGGAACACACACATCGTCCGCTCGTTGACCTTCGACACAGGTACAAAGTAGCAATACCGGACATTGATCCGGTTATCCGTCATCAGCACCGCAAGATCGCGCACAACGCCCGGACGGTCCTCGACCGAGATACCCACGACCGGGGCTTCGACAACCGGCCCAACCCCTGCATCGACCATGGATTCACATACCTGACGCAGTGCTGCTTCTGGATGACCCAAGAGCCGAACACAACCGCGATCGAGATGCTCGGTGGTCGAAATCGAGATAACTTCAACCCCACCCGCCATCGCGGCATCGAGCAGCCCAGCGAGTTCGCCGGGGCGTTGGTGGAGATAGATTGAAAACTCGGTAAGTTGAATATAGTTCATTTGGGCGGGAAGTATAGGCGCACACTCGGTTTCTGTCGCGGAAACCGGGTCTAGTGCTCGGAATTGGACCCTGAAGCCGAACCGGGCTTCGAATCCGCCTGAGCAGGATTCTCTGGCTTTGAGGCTATCTCGGCTATACGAGTCTCATCGCCCAGATCGGCCATCGTCTTGCCCTTGCACGCCCCCACCGCTGCCTCACGGATCGCGGACGGGAGTTGATCGTCTGTGCCCGAGACCCGGAACCCATCAATCCCATGGGCAGCCGACAGGATCTCCTCAAGCCCGATCTTGTCTGTCGGGCGTGATGGCGTCCATCCTTCAAACTCGTCGCCATTGTATATTCGGCTGACAATTTCCGCTTGGGTCAACGCGTCGAGCACCTTGGTTGCCTGCGTCGGATCGAGCTTGGTCACCTGGGCGATCGACTCGGCGGTGCTCGGGGTGCCTTTGGCGAACCCTGCCCCAACCGCTTTGGCGATTGCAAGCACCACCAACGGATCGATAAACGCCAACGAACGCGACGACCCATCCGTCAGATCACGCAGATTCACCTCCACAAGCCGAGTGAAGTTCTCGAGCGTATACGACGCCTGCATCCCGAACAACACGATCAACCAGGTCAAATAAATCCACATCATAAACAAAGGCAAGATCGCGACCGAACCATAGAACTTCGCGTACCCCGTCGAATATGCCAGATAAGTCGTAAACCCAAGCTTGCCCAGCTCCCACAATATCGCAGCAAAGAACGCGCCCGCCAACGACGATCGGAAGTTGATCCTTGTGTTGGGGATCGTCAGATACGCCCCGAGCAAAAGGAAGGTCGAGATCAGCACCGACACCCCATACCCGGCCATCATCGCCCCGACCATCGAGTCTGGCCCAGCGACCGAGATCACCCACCCGGTAAACGCATCGCCCGCCAAGAAGGTCGCTGCGAGCAGCAACGATCCTGCGGTCAAAATAGTCCAATACAGAATCAATCGCCGAAGCCAGCTCCTGCCAGAGGGGGCGCTGCAGATCTGGTTAAACGATTTTTCGATCTCGATAAGCATCGACATCGCAGCATACAAAAGCACCAGCCCCGAGGTCAACGCGATCCAGCCCGTTGGCACATTGCGGATCGAATCATTCACCCGCGTGATCAGATCCGTTATAACCTGCTCGATATCCGCATCCGCAAAGATGTCCTTCTGGGACAGTGTCTCTTGGGCCAACGATTCTGATTCTGGCTCCGACACCAACTCCAACCCCGACTCCGCGGCCTCTTGAGCACCTTCTGCTGGATCATGGATCAACTCGCCGAGCACCTCACCCGACTCAACCTCACCATCATTGGGCTCGGTATTGGGCTCGGTTTGCTCAGCACTTGATATCTGCGATATCCCCGCAAAGGTCAGCACGCGCCGAACGCCAGACTCGACCTGATCGTCCGAGACAATTGCTCCAAAGATCAAAAGCCCGATCGCCATCACCGGGATGATTGAGAAAATCGTCCGGTACGCCAACGCTGCTGCCATCCGAGGCAGCTGCGAGCGATACAACCCGAGCACACCCATCTTCGTCACGGTCCAAATCCGCTTCGCTTCGTCGCGCGTCTCATGAACAGATGGCAAGTTGGTCTTGGGGATGCTCACGCTCTATTGGTTCTCATTGTGTTCTTGTCAAATCGGTCGAAACTATTCGCCAGACTCATCAGGCTCAATAATCGGCTTGGGCACAAACCCACGCTCGTTGCCCGCACGGTTGATCGCGTTCTTGATCGTCCGATTCCGAATATTCACATCCTGACCCGCATTCGGGCTCATATACGGAGCTTTCTTCGGCTGATTCCGCTTGCGAATCCGACGAGATCCGCCAGATTGACCACCTTGACCACTGCCCTGACCGCCCCCACCACCATTGGTCGGCGGACGGCTCGATTGATTGATTTTGTGATCTTCTCTGTGAGAAACCGCTGCCGATTTGCGTAAATCACGAATTTCATCGCGGGTCAACTCACGCCAACCGCCCCGAGGCAATCCCTTGAGACGAACCGGGCCCATCCCAGTGCGCTCGAGCTTGCGGACCGGATATCCAACCGCGGCCAACATCCGCCGAACCTGGCGATTTCGCCCTTCGCGGAGTGTCAACGACACCACTGTGCGATCACGATCACGGGCGACCAGTTCAATCTCGACATGGGCAGTCTTGGCGACGCCATCGGTCTGACCGGATTTGCGCTGGGCAAGATAGATCCCGCGTTCGAGTTCTTTGATTGCTTGCTCATCAAGCTCGCCTTTGACTGTCACGCGGTAGGTCTTGGGCACCCCGTACCGAGGGTGAGTCAGCTTGTTGGCCAGCTCGCCATCGTTGGTCAGAATAATCAATCCAACCGTGTCATAGTCCAATCGCCCAACCGGGAAAAGTCGAGCAGCTGCGGGGTGATTCACGAGTTCGGTCACCGTCCGGCGGTGCGATCCCGGCTCGTCCTGATTCGTCGAAAGCGTATTGACCGGCTTGTTGAGCATGATGTACAGCTTGCGATCCGCCCGGGGCAACGGACGACCCGCGACCACAATATGGTCCTCTTCAGGATCGACCCATGCGGGGAGCTTGGTGACGGGCTTCGAGTTCACCTCGACCTCGCCGTTCTCGATCATCGTTTCGCATGCGCGCCGCGACCCGACCCCCGCGTCGGCCATGACTCGTTGAAGCCGCTTGCCTCGGGATGCGTCGGTGAGATTCGTTTGGTCTGCTCGTTGTGCCATTGGGATCAGTGTACGCACCAGAGGGAACAATCTGTGCAATCTGGGTGGTTGAAGCAGCATTGAGCGAGTTTTCGATGCCCTTTTTTGAGGACTGGGCACAAGAACGCCGAAGTTATACAGACCATATGGGCCAACTCATGCTTTGCCCGCGCGGTGCGTACGCATTGGGTGCCGCCAAAGCATGAGCTGAACGAAGGAGCGATTTGATGGGCACCAACAACACAACGACAAAAACCGGGTTCGGATCACCGATCCAGGTCCAATCTCAGAACGCACAGGGCTCGATCGTCGAGCCCCGCCCGAGCCCAGAGACCCCCAGCGCAGAAGAAATGTTCCTCTCGCCAAGGGTCCTCGATGCCGGCGCGTTCACACGCTATTCCGAGATGCTCAAATCGATCATCACCCAGGCAAGCACGCATGGGCGAACCCTCGAAGACTTCTCAACCGATGCCCAAGCGATGATCAAACGGTGCGATGTCACGAGCGAAGCGATCAACAAACGCATGCAGGCCGGCGTGCGGATGATCAAGATGATCGACGAACGCGCATCACGCACTGATCTGCTGCTCGAAAAAGTCTCCGCCGCCCAACCAGATTCCCAAGCGCTCTCCAAACAGATCGACGCGATCATCGAAACCAAACTCGCGGACGCCCAGCGCAAGATCGAAGCAATCGCTACCCAAGCCCAGCAGCGCGTCGAGAACGCCGAAGCACGCACCCAACAAGCGATCGAACGCTCCGAAGGCTACGCTGCCAAGATCGCCGAACTCAGCGCACGCATGGACGGGCAGCTCGCCGAGCTCGACGCACGCATCGAGAACACCCGCAACGAAACAAGCAAGACACTCATCGAAATCCTCGACCGCACCGACACCGTCACTGTCAACCTCAACACCGCCCTCGACCAGGTCCTCACGCGGGCACACGAATCAGGCGCGAATCTCGCAACACAGGTCGACCAAGCTTCTATGCTCACCGAAGAGCGGATCGTCGAGCTCAACAACTCGATCGAGCCGATCCTCGAAGCCTCCCACCAAGCGATGCGGACGCTGGGCATCGACCCAGAAAACCCTGTGTTTGAAGACTCGCCGCTCGCACGCATCGAGCATCTCGTCGAGCGGGGCGAGACCCAACTCGCATCGCTCGATCGCGTCTACCGCCAACAAGAAGACCTGCAATCGCAGGCCGAGGGCGTCAAAGCCGTCTTCGGAGTCTGGCTCGTCGATGCTGCCAACGATCTTGATGTTCTCGAAGAGCGCAAGGACCACATCGTCGGGCCGATGAGCGAAGCCGCCGACAAAATCAACGCGCTGAGCCCAGATCTCGAATCCAATCTCAACATCGCATCGACCAAACTCACCCATCTCCAAATCGAACAACAAGCCCTCCGCCAAACCATCCAGGCATCAACAACCGTCGCCAACGAAGTCTCCCAGCGCATGACCAACGAATCCGGTCAACTCCAAGCACTCCTCGACGGCTCGCTCCACAAGCTCTCCACCCGCGTCGAACAAGCAGGGGTCTGGCTGGGCGCACTCATCCAAAGAGCCGAATCCCTCGGCGGCACCCTCCCGGGCGCAGGACAAATGAACTTTGGAACACCAGAACCTGTCCAAACTCCCACACCCGCACCAATACCGGCACCTATCCAGGTTCAAGCTGTTGTAGAAAAAACCATGGCCGAGCTCAACCCGATCGTGGGGCAAAGCTACGAACCAAGCACACCTACTGCACACATCGCACCTGACCCAGAGCCTCAGCCAACAAGTGTTTCGCCTTTGCCACCATGCCTACCGATCGACGCCTTCTCCTTCGAAGGCGCCTCCATCGTCATCGAACACAATATCGACTAAGCACTACGCCTTCCAACGCACCCATGGGAAGTCTGCCGGGATCAGGTGCTCGCACTTGTTCATCCATCCAACCAAAAACTCGAGCGCATCGACAACCCTGGGCCCAGGGCGATTAAACATCTGGTTCCCATCGACCACCGCGACTTGCCCATTGATCACCGCGGGCAGTCCCCTGAACCAGGGCTCGTCCGCATAGAGCCGATCGGTCTCCGCGATCGCCTGCTCCAGGCTCAACCCGCATGGGGCGATCACAAGGTACGCCGGCTTGGTCGCGCAAAAGAGTTCTGTTGGCACCGCAATCGAATGCCCCGCGATGCGTTCGGCTTGCTGAGGGCCGACGGCGGCTCCAGATCCCGGTTTGGCAACCACCTCGTTGAGTGGATGGCGGGCACCCGCACGCCCAATAAGCTGCACCGTCCAATGCCCCGCCACATAAATCGGGTCTGTCCATTCCATAAACCCACACACCGGGCCATCGTCGTATGGATTAATGTGTTCCTCCGCCCGATCCATCCGCTGACGAAGCTTGACCACCTCATGCATAGCCCGCTCGCCCAATCCGATCGCTTCACCCACACGATAGATATCATCCAAGATATCCTCGACCGTCTTCGGGTTGAGTGCCAAGATCGCTGGCGGCTTGGGCAACGACTCGGCCGCCTTGCGGACCGCATTAAGATCAATCGAACACACCGAGCACAGGTCCTGCGTGATAATCACATCCGGCTCAAGAGCCATAAGCTGTTGCGTATCAATCTGATAGAGCGATTCGCCCGACTTGACCGACTCGGCAACCTGTTGATCGATCGCCTTGGCTCCATTGCCCGATTCAGGGTCAAAATGGGTGCTTTGGGCGGTCAACGCCGGGATCGAAAGAACACTGTTGGGAAAATCGCACTCGTGCGACCTGCCCACAATCATCGATTCCGCGCCCAAAAGTGCGATGATTTCGGTTCCAGACGGGATCAGACTCACGATGCGCATCAACATGCTCCGATTGAAGTACTACGCCCTTCATTTGGGGGCGTATGCCTACTGTATACAGCCGATCCGTCGGCCAAAAAATGACCCACGCGGATACGCTCCGCATAGACAGATTTGTACGATATGCCCACCGAAATCGATAACGGTTGGTTCAGGAGATTTGCGGATGCACGACGATCACAAGCAACTTGCCACACCGGCCTCATTGAAGGCTCCAAAGATCACGCCCAAGCACCTCTTGGCTGTGGTTGGGTTGATCGCATGTACCTCGCTGAGCCTCCAAGCCCAGCAGCTCGACCCTGTCGAACCTGCACCGACCCAGCGCACGCGCCAGAGCACGAACACCAACAAACAAGCATCCAAGCCGACACCCAGGACGGCACCCGAGCCGATGGTCACCTTTCAGCCGTTCTCCGAACCCATCGAACTCACCACGCTGATCGACTATGTCGGCAACTCGCTCAACATCAACATCGTTGTCAAAGGCTCACCCACCGGCGAGATCGTCTTCAACGCGCCCAAGCAAATCGCAAAGAGCAAGCTCATCGACTTCCTCGATGCCATGCTCGAACTCTACGCATTCACGATCTCATACGATCCGGATTCCGGGTTCTACATCGTTCAGCCTCTGAGCGATGTCAAGCCAGTCTTTGGCGACGAGCGTGCCACGACGATGATCATCCCCACACCAAACATCACCCCTTCGCTGCTCATCCCCGCCCTCAACGCCATGCTCAGCGGCTCCTCCGGCACGGGCACCACAAAGAGCACCGCGATCCAAGCCGTCGACGAACTCGGTGTATTGATTATCAATGCGCCGCCCCGTGATATCAATCGCATCGAGATGATGGTCACCGAGCTTCTGCGTCTTGACGCGGCCCAAGAGTTCATCCGTTTGGAACTCGATCACCTCGCTGCCCCGATCGCACTCAATCGCGTCATCGCGCTGATCGGCGGCAGCTCAAGTTCGAGTGGTGGTAGTGTGCCAACCCCCGGCAATCGCAATGTTCAAGCCAGCGGCGGGATCCCGAGCACGGGCAGCTCGCTCTCGAACCTTGCCGACAGGCTCACCATTGACCCGCAAGGAAACGCCTTAATCTTCAAAGGCATCGAAGACGAGATCGCACGCGTACGCAAGGTCCTCGCCGTGATCGATGTCCCTAACACCCTCGAACCTCGAAACTACTTCGCCGGCTCGAGCGCATCACAAATCGCCAACATCGCCAAAAGACGCGGGCTTGGCGAAGTCATCCAGATCGAAGCCGATTCTCAGCAAAACCCGTTCAACAACTTCGGCGGCCAAAACCAGCAGATCAGTCAACAAAGCACCATCTCTGGCGAAGGCGGCCCGGTCATGCTTGTTGATCCTTCACAGGGCACCATTATCTACTACGGCACCGACGACCAACAAGCACAACTCACCGCGCTGCTCGCCGAACTCAAGACCGAGGACGAACGCGTTGTCATCCGAGAGTATGTCCTCAACCACACCGACGCGCTCACCATCGCCGACCTGCTCAACGGCATCATCACCGGCGAAGCACAAACCGGTGACTCTGCACTGCTCCCGGGATCTTCGAACAGAAACTCAGCCCGCACATTCGGTGGCGCACTCATCATCAGCCCCGATGGCGAATCCGGCGGCGACTTTGACCCAAACAAAATCACCGTCATCCCCGACGAGTTCTCCAACCAGATCATCATCAAAGCACCAATCAAGCAACAAGAAGACCTCGAAGCACTCATCACACGCCTGGATAAGCAACGCTCGCAGGTCTACATCCAAGCGATCATTGTCTCAATCGCCGACAACGAAGATTTCACCCTCGCATTCGAGACCCAGATCAATGCCGGGCAATATTCCGCAGGCACCAACTTTGGGCTCTCAACCCCTGGCACTCTCTTCCAAGACCCAAGGCTCGTCGCCACCGGGCTCGGCGGGTTGACCCAAGCGGTCATCATGTCCGAGTTTGTTCCCATCATCATCAACGCATCGCAGACCGATTCGAATGTCCGCATCCTCTCAACCCCACAACTGCTCGTCAACGACAATGTCGAATCAACGATCGTGTCCGTCTCGGAACAACCATTCACTGAGCTTTCGCAGGGCACAGGCAGCGGCGGAAATGTCTCTACCTTCGGCGGGTTCGAAGAAGCGGGCACGACCCTGACCGTCACGCCTTCGATCTCTGAGGGCGGGTTCATCCGCCTCGAATACAGCATCGAACTTTCAAACTTCACCGCCGCAACGGGCGTCGATGGATCCCCCCCGCCGCGTGATCGCAACACGCTCGAAGGTTCGGTCACCGTGCCATCCGATGCGACCATCGTCCTCGGCGGCATCACCGTCGAAGACTCACGCGACACCGTGATCAAGGTCCCACTGCTCGGCGACATCCCAATCATGGGCGAGTTGTTCAAACGAACAAGCAAGATCAACAACAAATCAAAGCTCTATGTCTTCCTCACCCCCCGCATTATGCGCGATCCAAACTTCAACGACCTCAAAATCTTCTCAGAAGGCCCACAGGCCGAGATGGAAGTCGAAAACAACATACCCGAACTCGAACCCGCACTCATCACCTCGCCAGCACGCTCTATTCCTATGTTCGAAGTGCCAAAGAGCACAACACCAGAATCAGGATCTGAATCAGAACCAACGCCCAACGCACAGACTGGCAACAGTGTCACTCCACCAGAACTCGAGCCTGTGTTCATCGAAATCACCGAAGCGAACTCGAAGGGCAGCGAATAAACAATGCGCAAAGTGAACGGACTCATCAAACGCAAGCCTGATCGGACATCCGATCAATCACGCGATCAAGACGCCGCCATCGTCGTTGTCGATCGCTGGAACGACGCCGCACGCGCCTTTGGCAACATCCAGCTCTCGGGCGAGCAGCTCCGCGCCTTCGCCTCAATCGACGGCTCAGAAGACGAACCCTGGGATGTCATGCTCCAAACGCTCGCGCTCGACGAATCGAGCGCACTCAAGCTCCTCGCCCAACGCACCGGTCTCGGATTCATCGCCGAGCCAAAGCTCAACGAATCCTCCGCACGGTTCTACGAACTCGTCAACCAAGAAGACGCCCGCGCATCAAGCGTCGCGTGTTATGAATACACCGAGGGCGCATTCGTCATCGCGACAAGCAGGCCGCTCCAACCAAGCGTGCTCATCATGCTCGAAGACACGCTCGACGCGCCGATCACCGTCATGCTCGTCCCACGCGCAGCCGTCGCCAGCCTGATCAACCGCGGATACGAACAACGCGGCGATCTTGTCACCGAAATCGTCGAAGATATCCCCCTCGATCAAGACGCGATCGAAAAAGCCGCCGGCGCGATTGGTGGCTCGAACGACCTGCTCGCCCAAGCCCGCCAAACACCAGTCATCCGCCTGGTCAACATGATCCTCTTCGAAGCACTCCGACGCGGCGCGTCCGATGTCCATGTCCATCCGATGGAAGAACGGCTCGCGATCCGTTTCCGAATCGACGGCATGCTCGTCGACGCGTTCTCGCCGCCGCTCTCGCTCTCGTCGGCCATCTCGTCGCGCCTCAAGGTCATGACCGAACTCGATATCGCCAATCGACACGCGCCGCAAGACGGCCAAACAACAGTGCGCATCGGACAGAAAAAAATCGATATCCGCATGAGCGTCATCCCCACAATCTTCGGCGAACGAATCGTCCTGCGCCTGCTCGATCAATCACAAACAGAACTCGACCTCAGCGCCGTAGGCATGGCCAAGAAGCTCCAGACACAGCTCATGGACTGCGTCGAAAGACCCAACGGCATCCTGCTCGTCACCGGACCAACCGGCTCGGGTAAGACTACAACGCTCTACGCAGCACTCGGTCGTGTAGATCGCGCAAGCCGAAATGTCATGACTATCGAAGACCCCGTCGAATACCACCTCGACGGTATCGCACAAATGCAAGTGAACATCAAACGAGGTGTCACATTCGCTACCGGATTGCGATCACTATTGCGCCAAGACCCTGATGTCATCCTCGTCGGCGAAATCCGTGATCCAGAAACCGCGCAACTCGCCATCCAAGCATCACTCACCGGTCACTTTGTACTCGCGACCCTGCATACCAACGATGCGCCCAGCGCCATCCCCCGTCTGCTCGATATCGGTGTCGAACCCTACCTCGTCACCAGCTCACTCGTCGGCGTGCTCGCCCAACGCCTGATGCGCCGCCTGTGCACCACCTGCAACGGCGCGGGCACACACGAGGGCGAATCATGCGAGACCTGCTATGGCACCGGATAGAAAGGACGATTGGCCGTTCATGAACTCATGCTCATGAATGACGAACTCCGCCAACTCACCGCCCAACGCGCCGACGGCGTCACCCTCTACGAAGCCGCCGTCAACACCGGATTCGAACCGATGAAACTCGACGCCCTCGAAAAGGTCAAACAGGGCCTCACCGACGAGGCCGAGGTTTTCCGCGTCTTGCACTGAATTGCATGCCCAATTTCACTAATTTCGTGCAACGAATGGGTTTTTGGCCCGTATACGCTCTATGTTGTTTGAAATCAGATTTGAAATCAGCCCCTTTTCTGGTACACTCGACCCAACCGACCAAAGCGAGAGCTTGGATTCGGTTGTATAAACCAAGTTTGAATGTATACAAGAGAGAAATCAAGAGAGAAGAGGAAACCCACCATGAATCGCATCACCAACGCTGCAATCGGACTGTGCCTGTTTACCACGATGGGCACCACTGCCTATGCCGAGATCATCGATGTCCGCTATGACTTCCCTGCCAATGCCGGCGTCTCGTTCGACTGGTTCTACTTCGGCAACGATCACGGCCCAGTGACCGGCAACATCACCTCCACAACCCTCGTCATCGAGAACTATTCGGTCAATGCGCCATTCGACGGCTCGGACTTTCTCATGACATTCGATGTCCCCGTCTTGGATTCTGTCTCTGAGCAGATCTATCTCACCGGCGATGCCCTCGGATGGTCTGGAACCGGGAACTTCTCACACTCATTCACCACCGACGATTTCAACGGCGAAATTCGCCCGGGACGATTCGGAGCACAGTGGTTCGGTGGCGGCACCTTCATTGGCGACGCCTACCTCAGCTTCACAGTCGACACCGCACCAGTACCCGCACCCGGATCAGCAAGCTTACTCCTCGGCGCAGGACTGATCGCAACCCGCCGCCGTCGATAAACAGAGCGCCAAAGTACGAAGCTGAGCCCAAGGTCTTTCGCTTGCTGCACTGATTTCAAACTCAGCTCGCAAAATAAAGATACAAGCCTTGATGCATATATTGGGCAAACCAGCCCGTCCACAATGGGGCAGCGAGCAGCAACGCGCAAACGGCAAAGCAGAGAAGATACTTCGACCTGCGGCTCCGTGATTTAAACGAAGTTCCATCAAAGCCGCATTCGGGACAAATCAGTGCTCCATCTCTGTCGCGGTGATACCCGCACTTCCTACAAAGCCCGATTTTGATCGCCCCACGATCCGCCATCCGATCGAAAAGCAAAGATATCACCACAAAGTACAACGCAATACCACCGATCGCAACGGCGGCAATGGGAATCGTCCCCAACGCCATCGGCGTCCACGACACCATGTCCACCCGCGTGTAAGACTCACCTTGAGAAATATACTGTTCACGCACATCCGTTTCTGCACGGTGAATCAAATGAACCCTCATCCATAACATCCGTGCAAGATTCGAGACAACAATGGTAATCGCTCCAACCACTAATGCAGGAAACCAGAGCTTCACGAAGGATCGCTTTCGCCCTACGAACTCGACCCAAGCCCCTTGAACGGGTCTTCGCTGTCGAACGAGAAGAACAAGCAATACGCCCAGCACATTGAGTCCGCCAAGTTTAAAAGCAAACTGCAAAACCGTAGGCGGATAGTTCCCCAAATCATCCTCCCAAAGAGCAAACGAACGAAAAACGGCCAGCCTCGATCCACGAAGCTGGCCGCTGAAAATATACTCAACACGCCCAAGCGGCATCGTGTCATAGATTATCGTGCCCAAGCTTTCGAGTGACGAATCGATGAACGAATAATATCCGTTTCTGAGTTCCGCTGAGGGCACATTCACTTGTACTAGGCCAAACTGAAACACAATCATATGGCTTAAGGCCCATAGTGCAACAGCAACCCCAAATATACAAACTACAAACTTTCGCATGCTTCTTAGACCTCAACAATTTGACTCAAGATACTACGATTAGAATCTTCGTTATGGATATCCAGGCAATCCGAATCGTGTCCAAGTTAAAACGCTACCTGTAGGGGGTGCGGGCGGACAAGAATCACCAGGCAATCGATTGCTCTGAAAATTCTGTACGCCAAGGGTAGTAACCGTCCGTGCACAGTTATTGCACAACAACCATGTATCACCCGTATAGGTGGTAACTTTGTTGGCAGGACGACTATACCTACATGTTGTTGTATTCGTCGCCACAGTCCAAGTCCCAGGCGGAACTGCTGTATGCGCCACCGTCGAAGAGCATGTACAAGGCCATCCACAGGAACGATTATCTGGCAAATCAACCCCAAAGACCACAAACGACTGCGCCCGATTGTACAAATCGTTGAGCATCATGGCCTCTAGACTTCCCGCAGCAACAATGCAAGCGACATCGATTGGAACGGGATGTGCTCCAATTTGAACAAATCCATTTCCTCCGACAGAAACGGACATACCCGATACAGAAGGAGCAGCCTCATACCCGATTGCAGAGAGAGTATCGACAACGAGTTGAGGATCATCAGCACTATTCACTACCGGTACAAGCGGATCATCGTCGAACAATCCGTTTGTAAACGGCTTCGGAGCGACGATATACAAAGAATCGGCCACGGATATAAAATCTGGAAGCTCATCATTCATCGAAAAGAAATGTTCTTCAGAAAAATTTTGACGAAGCCACAAAGCAGCCGCGCCTACATCAGCATGTTTCCAAGCGAATGTTGCAAAACTTCCGTCGTTTACATCGTATTCATACCAAATGAGCGATATATTTTGACCAATCACATTG
>CAJXXI010000045.1 GCA_913062615.1 uncultured bacterium
GCTCGTCCGATCCGAGATGAGCCGAATGGCGAGCGAGCATGGGCTCGAGTTGTTGATCCCCGAGATGGAACACTGCGTCGACAATGCGGCGATGATCGCTGGGCTAGGCACGAAGCTGTTTGAAGACGGACACCGCGACGATTTCTCCCTCTCCGCTGTCCCCACGGCGGCGTGCTGATGCCCAAAGATTTCCGTGACCAACTCGATCAACCCGTCAAACGCTCTGTTCACCCAGCAGCACTCGACAAAGAAACACTCCTTAAAGTATGCAAGATCACACGCGGGCGTGCATCGGGCCCGGGCGGGCAGCATCGTAACAAGGTCGAGACGCATATCACCGTCGAGCATCTCCCGAGCGGGATCGATGCCCAGGCAGGTGAGCGACGATTGGCCAAGGAAAACCAGAGCGTGGCGATCCGCAGGCTTCGGCTCAAACTCGCGATGGGTGTACGCGTCGATGTGCCCGCGGGTGATATCCGGTCCGAGCTTTGGCGCGGACGCTGCAGGAAGAATAAAATCGTGTGCAGCGTGAAGCATACCGATTTTCCGACGCTGCTCGCAGAGGCATTCGATGTGATCGAGGCGTGTGGATTTGATGTCAAGAAGGCGGCTGCCCGGCTCGAATGTTCGACGACGCAGCTGACCCGATTCATCGCCGATCATCGCCCAGCGTTCGAACAACTCAATCAATCGCGTGAAGATCACGGATTACACCGGCTCAAGGCGTGATTTGCGTGTCTTGATGGGTACACTAAGGGCGTATGCCACCATCAAAAGATCGCGATTCCATTCAAATGAAGGCCGAGAAAACAGTGCTTGCTGCACTGCGCTTGCCCGATTCAACCTACGACCAACGAGATTCGTTCGGTGAACTGCGTGAGCTCGCGGTCCAAGCCGGCGCGATCGTCGTCGGCGAGATCGAACAACGCAAAGACCGCCCCGAACCCGCGACCTACATGGGCAAGGGCAAGGTTGAGGAACTTCGCGATCTGTGCGATGCGATGAATGCGAGTTCGATTATTTTCGATCATGATCTTTCGCCCAATCAGATCGGCAACATCCAAGAGATCACTAACTGCAAGGTGCTCGATCGTTCGGAGCTGATTCTCGATATCTTCGCCTCTCGCGCATCGACGCACGAGGCCAAGCTGCAGGTCGAGATCGCCCAGCTCGAGTACACCTTCCCACGGTTGCGTGCGATGTGGACCCATCTCGAACGCCTCGGCGGCGCAAGCGGCGCCGGCGGCATGGGCGGCATGGGCACACGCGGCCCTGGCGAGCAACAACTCGAAGTCGACCGTCGATTGGTCCAACGCCGAAAACTTGTGCTCCAGCGCGAGCTCGACGAGATCCAGGTGCGCAAGCGCCGAGCAGTCGAAAAACGAAACACCGATCACTTCACGATCGGGCTTGTTGGGTATACCAACGCGGGCAAGAGCACGCTGTTTAATACGCTCACCGAAGGCGGCGCGTACGCCGACAACCGGGTGTTTGCGACCCTGATGACTCGCACCCGCGAGTGGGACATGGGCGGCGGGCATACCGCGATGCTGTCGGACACCGTTGGGTTTGTCCGCGATCTGCCTCACCATCTGGTTGCGTCGTTCCGCGCAACACTTGAAGAAGCAACCCATGCGGATCTGCTCTTGGTGATGCTTGATGTTTCTGATCCGAGCTCAGAACTGCACTTTGAAACCGTGATGAAAACGCTCGGCGAGTTGTTTGAAGAGGTCGAAGAGCGTCAGAAGAAAGATGCGATCCGCGCCAAGCGCGACGGGACTGCCGATTTCATCGCGTACAAACGCCCTGAGCTATTGATCCTTTTAAACAAGGCTGATATCGAAACGGTTGACGAGCAGGACATCCTGTACTGGCAGTCTCGTTCGCCCGGGGCGATCCCGATCTGCTCGATCGAGGTCGAGGAAGACGCCGAGCTGCCGATGGGGCAAGAAGAGCTCATCAAGCGGGTGCAGGCGATCTCGCTTGGTGCCATCGAAGAGCTCGATATCACGGTCCCGCTCTTAGATTCAAAGACGATCCACATCATCGAGAATCGCGCCGAGGTGCTCGATCGGACATACGAGAATCAAGTCGTCATTCTTCGGGCCAAGATCGGTCGCAACCAACTCGCCAAGCTACGTTCTACGGGGGCGAAGATGTCGGTGCAAACAATCGATGGCGAGCCATACTTTGCAAATGATGAAAAAATCGGCTGGGTGCATGACCCAGCCGCAGGGAATACTGATTTTTAAAAGCGTCGATTAGCTCAGCGGGTTGAGCCACAACCCGGTCGCCAGCTTCGGATAGAAGAAGGTCGATTTCTGAGGCATCAACTCGCCAGCCCTTGAGATATCGCGTACCGCATCGAGTGGCGTCGGGCGCACAATCACCGCGAGTTGAGGCTTGCCGCCGCCGGCGATTGATGATCCGGTTTCTTCACCCTTGCCGATCGCGATGACTTCCTCGATCGAGTGTGGGAAGGCCCAGTTGATCGGGTCGCCGTTGTTGAGTTCTGGCTGGCAGATTTCCTCGACGATTAAGTGCTGGATGATCGCAACATCGAGGTTTCGCCATGCTTGCGACTGGTCAGGGAACTGAGGCTCAAGGGTGTCCTTGACCGCGGGCCAAGCACCGTAGCACAATCCAGTTGCGTAGTCGAAAATTCCGAACACATTGGTGTGTTCGCGTTCGGCAATCGTGTCCATCTGCGAGAGGAACTCGCTTGGATTGTTGGCGATCGGTTCGATGTTGAGGAGCCCCTGCGAGACCTCGATGAACTTCTCGATGGTGTAATGTTCCATGCCGCCGAGTACGCGATGGGTTGGACCGATCGCCAAGCCCGGATCGGACATCGAAACAAGCACGAACATGGTCCGTCGGGCCGGGTGATCCGCAGCCACTTCGCCCTTGGATTTGAGGTCCGTGAGGTAATCGAGTGCGGTGTTGTATCGGTGGTGCCCGTCAGCGACGAACACATCATCGCCAGCGAGTGCCTTTTGGTACTTGGCGATGGTCGCGTCGTCGTCGATCGTCCAGATTTCGTGCTTGATGCCATCGCCCATGTCTGCGGTGATGTCGGCATCGCGTGAGTTCATCACGGAGTGGAGGAGTTTGACCGCTTCGCCATTGTCATCAGGATGAAGCCCGAAGATTGGCGAGGACTGGCAGACGAGCGCGTTCATGAGTGCTTTGCGATCTTCCTTTGGGCCGCCGAAGGTTTGTTCGTGTGCGAGGATGCCGCCGCCATCGCGGTTGCCAAAGGGCACGGTGTCGAGGTTGGCGACCATGCCGCAGCGTTGATAGATTTTGTCTTCAAATGTATAAGTCTGGCGATAGCCAAAGATCGCGGGTGTTTCGCGTTGCGCGAGCACGCCCGAGGCGAGCATATCTCGGTATGAGCTCCCCGCGTTCTCGTAGGCCGCGTCTGGGCCGAGTTCCTTGGCGGGTACATGAGGCAGATCGATCCCGACCACATTGTGTGCATTGCGATCGAGCAATGTTTTTTTGGCTGCGAGATCGAGCACATCGTAAGGCGGCGCGATCAGTTCGGATACGTCGCCGGAGCCTTGGTTATATTGAACAGCTTGAAACGGGTGTACTACAGGCATCGGTGCCCTTTCTTTGACACGAACTCATGATCGTGAATATCGAACTTGTCCCCGACGGGCAACTCTCCGTCGTCTCGCCAATTATATACACCAACTCGTCAAATCTCAGCCTGACCCGGCGAGAGTTGCGAGCTACGATCGTTCATGCCCACGCCCAAAGCACTCGTGATCAGGACGGCTGGAACCAACTGCGATGTCGAGTTGTGCCGGGCGTTTACGCTCGCAGGCAGCTCAGTCGATCTGGTCCATCTCGATCGTTTACTCGCCAATCCGACCCAAATCGCCAACTACGACCTCATCGGGTTCCCCGGAGGGTTCTCCTACGGCGACGACATCGCCTCTGGACGCATCAAGGCGATGCACACCCGCGAGAAGCTGATGCCCGAGCTGAATTTGGCCGCCGATCGAGGCGTGCCGATGATCGGGATCTGCAACGGCTTCCAGGTCATGGTGCAGATCGGGCTCTTGCCAAACAGCTTGCCAGGGACACAGAACCACGATTCTTGTGTGGCCCTGACCGACAACGATCACGGGCGGTTCATCGATCAATGGGTCGGGATGGAACCCAACGCCGAATCGAACTGCATCTGGACCCAAGGGCTCAACGATATTGAAGGCGAAATCCTCTATCCCGTCGCACACGGCGAGGGGCGATTCGTCACCAAAGATCAGGCGACGCTCGATCTGCTCAAAGCGGGCAATCAGATCGCTTTGCGATACACCAGTGATATCAACGGCTCGCTCGAACAGATCGCAGGCATCTGCGATCCGACCGGTCGGATCTTCGGCTTGATGCCTCACCCAGAACGGGCGCTCGAATGGAACCGTCATCCATACTGGACACGGCTCGACGAACAAACGAAAAAATCGCAGACACCAGGATTGAGCATCTTCACCAGCGCGGTCCAAGCGGTCGCCAAGCAAACAGTGTGAGCTGAAAGGGACTAGCAATGGGCGAAACCGCAGTCTATGCCGGGAGCTTTGATCCGCCGACTAACGGGCATGTGTGGATGATCGAGCAGGGTGCTCGGCTCTTCGACAAGCTGATCGTCGCTGCTGCTCGCAACCCAGAGAAGGGCTACACCCACGAACTCGATCAGCGTATTGGGTGGTTGACGGAGATCTGCTCTCAGCATAACAATGTCGAGATCGCTTCATTAGAGAACGAGTTTCTCGCGCATTATGCAAGCCGAGCCAACGCACGGTATGTGATCCGAGGCATCCGCAACGAGATGGATTATCAGTATGAACGCGGGATGCGGTATGTGAACTCTGATCTGAACAACCATCTTTCGACGGTGTTCCTGATGCCTCCGCGTGAGTTGTGTGAGGTGTCATCGAGCTTTGTCAAAGGCATGATCGGCCCAGACGGGTGGGAGCCGGTCGTCGAGCGCTATGTACCATCATGTGTGTTCGCCGATCTGCTCAAGGAGCACAAAGTTGAGTGAGCATAACTACATTTCAGCAAAGACACCGATCGATGAAAGAGTCATCGCGATGCGCATCGTCACCATGCCCCGCGAGACCAACCCCTATGGCACGATCTTCGGCGGGATCATCCTCAGCTACATCGACCAGGCCGGGTTCGTCGAAGCGAGGCGGCACGGAAACCTTGATTGGGTGACCGCAGCGATGGACAAAGTCGAGTTTCACGCGCCGGTGTTTGTTGGCGATATTGTCACCTTTATCACGCATACCACTCGGCTCGGGCGCACAAGCATTGATGTCCAGATTGAGGTCGAAGCCGAGCGGTTTGATAGCCATGAGGTGGTTCGTGTGACGAGCGCGAACATGACCCTCGTCGGCATGTGCGACGGCAAGCCCTTCCCGTTCCGCGAAAGCCCATGCCAGAGCAGGCATTTTCCTGATGAGCAAGCCACATGAGCTTTGATGCGCTGCCCAAGTTCCACTCCCCGGCTCGGCTCATGGTGTTGCTCTCGGGCTCGGGCTTCACGCTCGATAATCTCAACAAGCACATCGCCTCGGGTGATCTCAGCGCCGAGATTTCGGTAGTCATCGCATCGAAAGAATGCTTGGGCGCACAAAAAGCAAGAGACGCAGAGGTCGAAACGCATGTACACTCCAAGACGCTCGACCCTGCGTTGCTCGATGAACTCTGCGCCAAGCACGAGATAGATCTGGTGGTGTTGGCGGGGTATTTGAAGCTCTTGCCCATCACGGATCGGGTTCGCCATCGGGTTATCAATATCCACCCGGCCCTGCTCCCTAACTTCGGCGGCCAAGGCATGCACGGGGCGATCGTACACCGAGCGGTGATCGAAGCAGCCAAGCAGGGTGAGCTGACAGAATCTGGGTGCACGGTGCACTTCGCCGACGAACACTACGACACCGGCTCGACGATCGTCCAGCTCCGATGCCCGGTCAAGGGCACCGATTGTGCGCAAGAACTTGGCGATCGGGTCTTCGAGCTCGAATGTCAAGCGTATCCACAGGCAATCAATTTGCTAATTGATCGCAACGCCAACGCCAACTCGCACGAATAAGACACCATGAACCCACTCCGCCTCGCTGCTGTGCTCGCTCTCTCCATCACGACATCGTTTGCTGTTGCACTCGCCGAGCCATCTCCCTCGCAACTCGAAACATCGGGTATCCAAGCGATGGGGGCGGGAGAATATGAGCAAGCCGAGTCTGTGTTCCGCGAGTTGATCGAGCTCCGCCCAGATTCATTCGTCGGGCACTACAACCTGGGCGCCGCGTTGTCGATGCAGGGCGATGGCTCGGGTGCGGTCAACGCGATCTCGGCAGCGATCACGCTTGGGTTTTCTGATATTACCCAAATCAAACGCGACCCAGATCTCGTTTCATTCCGTGAGACCGCATTCTTTGGCGAGCTGGTCGCCAACTGGCAGGCGTTGGTTGAGGCTCGTCGGCTCAACGACTTTGAGTCCATCAAGCCTTTGATTCGTCGGCACCTCGAAGCACGGACGGATGATCAACTCAAGATCGAGCTGCTCTCCGCCCATGACCAGATCGCGACCGATCAGGCGCACGCCGAGCTCTTGATGCTCGCCGATTGGTCGTACGGGCACTTGTTTTCAAGCATTGGCAAACCCGGAGCGATCGAGGATCACCCGTGGGTGATGGTGGTGCTCCCGGACCGTGCGGGGTTCGCCAAGTGGGCGATCACGGTGTTTGGTCCGGGTGTCAAAGGCAATATCAGCTCTGTCGGCGGTGCATACGAGCATCAAAAACGTCGACTGGTTGCCCAAGACCTGGGCGCGACACTCCGCCATGAGTTTATCCATGTGCTGCACTGGCGCGATATGAATCGGCTCGGCCAAGCCCATGCGCCGTGGATCCAAGAGGGTTTGGCATCGCTCGTCGAAGACTACGACATCATCAATGGCAAGCTCGTCCCGGTCGCATCGTGGCGCACCAATATTGTTCAACGCATGAGCGAGCGTCACCGGATGCCTTCTATCGAAGCATTGGCATCGACCCCGATGCAGGCGTTTACATCAAAGCGTCCATTGGCCAAGTATGCCCAGGCCCGCACGATCATGCTGTACTTGCTCGACCATGACCAACTCGGGGCGTTCTACACAACCTACACCAATGAGTATGCTACAGACCCAACCGGGATCAGCGCGCTCGAACATGTGCTCGGCAAAGAGATCGATTCCATCGAGAAGGATTTTCGCAGTTGGGTCGAGCAACTCGAAACGGTGCCAGAGACCGGGAGCGATCTGGTTGCAACGCTTGGCATCGAGATCGAGACGGGAACAGGCGACGGCGTCGTGGTCAAAGGGCTGGCAGGCAATGCAAGGTCACGGACCGGGTTGAGGCTCGGTTCAGTCATCACCGCGATCAATAATCATCCGACACGCGATCTCTTTGAGCTCATTCGTATCCTTGGCCAATATAAGCCAGGGGAAACAGTGACGCTCTATCATCGGCGTGGAAAGGTGCATTCAGAGTCAGAAGTGACGCTTCTTGCTCGATGAGTTGTTGAATGAAGGTCTGCGGCTTGTACAGTATTGGTCGGTTTGTTGCTTGTGTTGTTGCTG
This sequence comes from uncultured bacterium, assembly GCA_913062615.1. Classification (GTDB taxonomy): domain Bacteria; phylum Planctomycetota; class Phycisphaerae; order Phycisphaerales; family UBA1924; genus UBA1924. Next base: position 7,640 of record CAJXXI010000045.1, read on the forward strand.
TTGATTTAGTTGTTAATATATTCATATATTTCGTTGGGCTTGCGGGTGTTATCGAGTATGATCCAGTCAGTGCCGAACTCTCGGCCACTATTTCAAGGCCTCGGATTGTGCATCGGGGCTCAGGTCATACTTTGGAGGAACACATGAAATACACATTCACTGCAGTTACACTCGCTGGATTCGCCATGGCCGCCGGTGCTCAAGATTTTTCGTTGAGCATTGTCGCTGCGGGTGATCCATTTTCGGGCACGACCATGACACTCGATGTGATCAGCGATGCGTCTGCCGGGACTCACATGCTCGGTGGCGGGTTTGCGCTGTCCATCTTTGAGAATAACAGTTTGATCAATAACATCACCTGGCAGGCGGCGAGTTGGTCGCAGTTCAACACCGATGACGGGTACGACGCCGGGAGTGGTGACTATAACCAAGTAATCTTCGGGCAGCTCGTGATCCCCGGAGTCCCCCCATTTGATGTGCCCGCACCGGGTTCAGAGATCGGTGGTTTGATCGGGAGCTTTGTGGTCGAGCTTGACCGTGAACTCAACTTGTTCGATCAAATTTCGTTCGAGTTTGTCGCAGGTTCGCCGTTCACATTACAAGTGATCGATATCAACACAGGCGAATCTTTCGAGAGTTCACAAGGCAATCTTGCACTCAACGGCTTGTACATCAACATCCCGGCGCCATCATCGCTCGCCTTGCTCGGGCTTGGTGGTTTCGCCGTTGGTCGGCGTCGGCGGTAAAGCCTCGTATTAGCTCGTGATTCCCAAATCCTCGATCCGGGGATTTTTTGTGGGATTGATTTATTTCGCGAGGATATGCAACCGACCATCATGCTATGCAGTACATAGTATGGGTGGCATAGGTATGCCCATTGGAGAACACTGATGAAACTCGAACGCGAACTCATGCGTGGTGCCGGGCCGACGGCTGTATTGAAACTTCTCTCAAAGCACGAGATGTACGGGTACGAACTCGTCGAAGCACTCGCCAAGCAGACCGATGGCGTGCTGGCGATGGGGCAATCCACGCTCTATCCGATGCTCTACAACCTCGAAGCCAAGGATCTCGTCGAGGCCAACTGGCGGTCGGCGGACAATGGACGCGATCGGAAGTACTACAGCCTCACCGGCAAGGGCAAGAAAAAGCTCAAGGCTGATATGGCCGCGTGGGCGAAGCTCAACGAGGCGATGACATCCATCGGCGTGCTGAAGGGAGTCATGGCATGAGCAACTCAGGACTCTCAAAGGCATGGGGTTGGTCGGTCGAGGCGTCGCCTTTGCTCAATCTATGTCGTCGACTTCGGTACATGGGCTATCCCAACCACAAGGCGTTCGCGTTGTTGGAGGCTGCCGGATTGCCCAAGCCCGTCGATGCCCTCATCAGAAAAACAGTCAGTAAATCAAAGCTCTGGGCAGCCGAACGCGCCGAGATCGCCCGCGAGCTGATCGCCCATGCCCAAGACGCGATCGAAGCCGGGCGGACCGGCGAAGAGATCGTTGAATCCTTCGGCGATCCCAAACGAATCGCCAAACTCATGCGCCGATCCATGAAACGCAAACGCCCGTTGTACTGGAGAGCCTATCGCAATATGAAGCGGGCGACAGTTGCGATGGTCTTGGTATTGATCGTTGGGTATGGCAGTCTGGCAGCACGGTTCTATATGGGCACGCCGAGCATCAATCGGAACTTCATCGCAGAGCTGAATGCACAGAATGATGGGTATTCAGAGGATCAAAAGGCGTGGTCTGTCTATCGCTCGGTTGATATTGAGTGGCAGAGGTTGACGCTTGCTGCTTGGGATATCCATCAGGGAACCGATGGGCATACAGGAACAGAGAATGCGTATCGGAACTCTTGGTTGAGTGAACTTGTAAGTCTTGAGCGTAATGATCAGCAGTTCATTGAAGGTGCCCAGAGCATCAGAGCGTTTGAGCCTCACCTCGCCAAGATTCGTGAAGCAGCTCATCGCCCAGTGAGTGGTATGTTGTTTTCTGATCAGCAAGAAACAGTTGAAATAGAGCCTGGAATCTATGCAACCGATCCGATCGAGCCATCTGCTGATCCAAGCATGCAAGAGACACTGGCCTATGTGTTGTTGCCTGATTTGGGCATGATTCGTAGATTCAGCCACTTGCTCAAGTTCGATACAGAGTTGGCGATAGTGGAAGGTGATTATCAGAGGGCGAGCGGAAATCTATCTGCAATCTTGGGCTTAAGCCGCCAGGTCAATAAAGCAGGGTTTCTCATTAATCATCTCGTAGCGATCGCAATCATAGACGATCTGTCGAGTTCCTTGAAGTCGCTTTTAAACGATAATCCCAATGTGCTTACAACGGGTCAACTCATCGAGTTGTCTCATCGTTTGGCAATGACAAAGAGTCAAGTTCAGATGGAGCTCGATGGTGAAGCCATGTTTTTCGACGATGTTCTTCAACGAGCATACACAGATGCTGGCGATGGGAATGGAAGAATAACCCGCCAAGGAATGGAAATGCTCGCAGGAGATTGGGTGTTAAGCGGGAACTTAGATGCTGACGATCCGATGCAAATCAATGGACTTGTCAAGTCGCTTGCCGGTCCCATTTCGATGGTTGTGATGGAAGATCGGCAGACGCAGCATCGACGATACCAAGCGATGATGCAGACGATTTATCGAACTCTCAGAGACGGCCCTGAAGCTCTAGGAGGTGTTCAAGTAGCTTCGATGGAATTCAGTGATCAATCGTCTATTCCTCAAACGCCTATTGATATGCTGATGCCTGCATATGGAAAAGCGGTTGAACGAGAGTTCCTAAGCCATATGCGTGTTGATGCCACGCTTGCAATGCTCGCAATCGAGATATTCAAGCGTGAGCATGGGGACTATCCAGAGACACTCGAAGAGTTGGTGCCTCGGTATTTGCCCGAGCTTCCAGCAGATTACTTCAATCCTGGGTATTCGATCCAGTATGTGATTGTCGGCGACGGGTATCTGTTGTATTCCGCAGGTACCGATGGTGATCTTGATGGCGGGGTTGATTTGAAGCCGTCAAATAATAAGCAATATTCGCTCATGAAACGGTTTGGCGTAAAAACGGAGATGAATGCAAAGGGTTCAATGGAAGTTGTTCGTGATGCTCAAGGCGATCCAGTTCTTCGCAATCCCACGGAGCCAGACTCAGATTGGAACCTTATCGACCTGCGGCGATTGACGGAAACAGTGCCAGAGCCGATCACTGGGGAGTGATTGGTCTATCCTCTCCACATGACCGATTCTGTGCCATTTGAATTCCGAGCATTCCATGCAACTCACAAGATCGCCATGATTGTCGCGTGCTCCCAAAACGGAGTGATCGGTTCTGATGGCGATCTGCCTTGGCATCTGCCTGCGGATCTGAGGCATTTCATGCGATCGACCAAAGGTTGCTCCGTGATCATGGGGCGCAAGACCTTTGAGTCACTCGATCACCCCCTCCCGAATCGGCTCAATATCGTGCTTTCTCGTTCGATGCGTGATGATCGTGATGATGGCGTGCGGATTGCATCTTCTATAGAGGACGCGATCGAGATTGCTCTGGTGTCTGATATGGAGATGCCCATCTGGGTCGCTGGCGGCGGGCATATCTATCGCCAGGCGATGGAGATGCCAAATCTGGTCGATTTAATCGTGCGGACCCGGGTGCATGCTCGGGTTGAGGGCGACACAGCATTCCCCGAGATCGATCAGGGTGAGTGGGAGAGAGCTCATTTTGATGAGTTCGAGCCCGACGGTCGGCATGCGTTTGGGATGACGATTGAATGGTGGGTGAGGCGTTTGGATGAGAATGACCAATAACCATGAGCTGTTTTTCAAAATGCCAGTGTTTGTCGAATTTGCAGTGTAATTTAATACAGTTTTTCGGACGCACGCACCATCACTTATTGGCTAAAAACGGGGTTTTGCAAACAATTGGCGGCTTGTGTTTGGCTTTGTCATGCTCAGAAGTGAAAAAAGCCCCTGAAGATGCGGAGAAAGCGCTTGCAAGTGTGTGGCAGTTTGGTTAACATATCCGCGGGTCAGGAACGAATTTTCGTTCTTACACGGTATTCGGCCAACTAAGGTCGAAACCAGAAAAATTCACGAGGAGATAGAGATATGAAGACTTCAATTGCTCTCGTAGCAGTAGCCGGCTTTGCAGCCGCTGCATCAGCTGGTCAGAACTTTAGCCTGAGCATTGCTGGCGCGCCAGCAACCGTCGATTCAACCGGCGGCGCAACCATCACCGTTGACATCATCGGTGATTCCGACTTCGGTACTCACATGCTCGGTGGTTCATTCGCAATGACTTCCGGTAGTGGTATGGTTTCGGGCATGACATGGGCAGCAGCTTCATGGTCAGCATTCAACACCGACGGCGGCTACGCAGGCAACGGCGATTACAACGCTGTAATCTTCGGCCAGCTCGTCATCCCAGGTGTACCACCATTCGACGTCCCAGCCGCTGGCTCGGAACTCGGTTCAGCAATCGGTAGCTTCCAGATCGTCATCGCTGACGGTTCGTTCGGTACCCTTGATCTTTCACTTGAAGGTCAGAGCCCATTCACCCTCCAGGTCCTCGACCTCGTTGGTGGCGGTACTGCTGACAGTGCAAACGGTAGCCTTACCCTCAACGGTGCATCAATCAATGTTGTACCAGCACCATCCGCAATGGCCCTTCTCGGCCTCGGTGGTCTCGTTGCAGGTCGTCGTCGCCGCTAATCGCTGCGATTTGATGAAAACAGCTGATATTCCTCGGAGTATCAACTGAGTGGAAACACTATTCCCCCGATCGGTTCGCCGGTCGGGGGTTCTTTTTATAGATACTCCGGGCATAATCTTCGAATTGGTCAGAATCTCTTTTCGGACCTTAAATGGGTCAAAACCGAGATCAAATGGATTTGAGGGTGTTTTTGAGGACACGGATCGCGAAAAAAGCCCTGAATTCCGCAAATTTGCGAATTGAATTTGGTAATCAACTGGCACCAACCCCAAAATGGGATTACTTTTCGAGCGGGTCACGAACAAGTTGTTCGTTTCAACAGGTCAACGGTTTTACAAAACGATTCAATAACCAAATCGAGGAGAACTTAAAAATGAAGAACGCACTTACACTTATCGCAATCGCAGGCATGGCATCAGCAGCATCCGCTCAGAACTTCAGCTTGAGCATCGTTGCTCCAACAGAAGTTGCTGAAGGGGCAATCTTCACCATCGAAGTAATCGGTGACGCAGATGTCGGCACTCACATGCTCGGCGGTTCATTCTCAATGACTTCAGGCAGTGGCCTCATCGCTTCTATGGCATGGACACCTGCTGGATGGTCAGCATTCAACACCGACGGCGGATACGCAGGCAACGGCGATTACAACCCAGTAGTCTTCGGCCAGCTCGTCATCCCAGGTGTACCACCATTCGACGTCCCAGCCGCTGGCTCGGAACTCGGTGAAGCAATCGGTAGCTTCCAGGTCACCCTCGGTGCTGGTGCTGGCGTAATCGACTTCGTCCTCGTTGGCGAATCACCATTCTCGCTCGAAACCATCGACGCCAACGGCGGCGGCGGCAACAGCTCGAACGGTAACCTTACCCTCAACGGTGCGTCCGTCACCGTGACTCCTGCTCCATCAGCTTTGGCCCTTCTCGGCCTCGGCGGTATCGCAGCAGGTCGTCGTCGCCGCTAATCGCAGCGAACGACAATCAGATCAACTTCAACTGAAGATGAGCTGAATGTAAAAAATAAAGTCCCCCGATCGGTTCGCCGATCGGGGGTTCTTTGTTTTTGGCCCCCCCAATCTCCCAACCCACCAAAGAGTGGGTTGGGAGATTGGGGGCCTGTGGTATCATCAGGTACTTATGGAGGTTCCCTACCAATGGCACATATACGCATCATCCGATCTCTGGGCATACTCGCAGCTTTCGGGCTCGCGACGACAGCACACACGCAGGACTATATTTTGAGTCTAGAGGGTGGCCCGGCTCAGATAGACACGGCAGACGTATCCGTCACCTTCACGATTGATGTGATTGGCGATGTCTTTGAGAGCACCGGCGCAGAGTTTATGCTCTGGGGTGCGTTTGCGCTCGAAACCTCAGGCTCGGCGGTTGTTGAAGGGATTGCCTGGACGCACGCCGATTGGTCCGAGTTCAATCTCGATGGTGGGTACACCAACGACGGCAACTACGCACAGGTCGAGTTCGGGCAATGGCAAGGGCTGGATTGGACACTGCCTGCCGAATCGGCGATCGGCAATCGCATCGGCAGCTTCCAGATCACGCTCTCGCAGAGTGATCTGAGTGGTGATTTTCATGCGAGATTGATCCATGGGAATCATTTTTCATTGAGCACGATCAATGTGGATACCGGGGTATCGTATTATTCGACGCCCGATTCTTTGGTGCTTCAAGGTTTTTCGACGAACATTGTCCCGTCGCCGAGCACGCTCGCGATATTGATTGGATCAGGAATCATGGGGATGCGCCCAAGGCGCTGATTGTAGAAGTGAGCGGGTCGATTAGGGCGTTTGATCGCCTTCGAGGGTCATAAAGGTCAGGACGATCGCGCCGTCGGCGAGCATATCGAGCTTTGTTGGTTCGGCGTGGTAGGCATCAATTTGTTTGAGCAGGTTGAAGAACCGTGATTCTTGTTGCATGACGCCGGTGGGATCAGAGCAATACATGCGTGTAGAGAGCACCTCGGTCATCTTGAGCCCGGCGTCTGCCTTGCGAACATAGCTGGCGGTGAACCGATTGCACCCCGCGTCGCCTTCGAGCCAAGTGTGTTGTTTGAAACTCAGGTTGATTGTGGTGCCTGTGATTGGGGCTTCGCCATCGATGGTGACCAGGTACCATTTTTCGCCTGAGATCCAAATCCAATCCTGCTCTGCTTGTTCGATGGCATTGACCATCGGGCGGGTATCGGTGCGTGGTTCGAGTTCTTTTTGTTTATCGGCACACCCATCGAGCATGGCGAGTGTGCCCAGAGCACAGATGGTCATCATGGTGATCTTTGGAATAGACATTGCTTGAGTTCCTGTTGATTGAAGTGCCCTCTCGACACTCATCATACGGCTTCACTCGCCTTGCGGTTCTGGCGAGGGCGATGGCTTGTCTGAATGGCTCTCTGATTCATCGGCGAGTGCACCCATTGAGGCGTCGTAAAGCTCGTGCATTTGGGCATTGGCGATTTTCTGGCCGATGAGTGATGACCAGTACATCACGGCGCCAATAGCAACGAGTACTGGGATAATCATGAGTGACTTGGGTGGCTTGTCCATCATCCACTGGGCGATGGCAAACATCGACGCAAAGAAGATCAGGGTGAGCAGCGAGATATACCCGAGCATATACCCGGTCCAGACGCTCGGGTTTGGGCTGAATCTTCCGTGGATGAGGGCGCTATCGGTGGTGTCCGTGTTTTTTTTGTGGACTTCGATCTGTAGCCAGGGCGACCAGAAGTGTCGCCGATCTGGTGGGATGACCAGCATGAGGTGTGTGCCCGCGATTCGTCCTTCGACTGGATAGTCCGCATCATCGAGCAATAGGCAAAGCCGATCGATCGCGGTGTTGGTCGCGATCGGGAAGAGAATCTCAAAGGTTGGCCTCATCGGCGGTATCTGCATCTCAAGTTTCCATCATACTATAAATCGGACATGGGGCGTGTGAAGATCGAGGATACCAGATTGAGTGTCCAATAGATGCCAGAACCGGTCTCTTTCCGATGCTGAAATACACGAATCAGGCTTGGGTTTTTCAATCGGGTATGATCTGCCCATGCAAACCACCAACGCGATCAACAAACTCGCCACACTGATTCATGATGTTCCTGATTTTCCAAAGCCCGGCGTGGTGTATAAGGATTTCACGCCTTTGCTTGCTGATCCGGGATCGTTGGCGTTGGCGGTGGAGTTGATGGCGAATCCGTATCGTGGGCAGGGGATTGATCTGGTGGTGGGGGCGGAGAGCCGGGGGTTTATCTTTGGGATTGCGATTGCTCAGGCATTGTCCGCAGGGTTCGCGCCGGTGCGAAAACCGGGCAAGCTGCCAAGGGCGGTGTACGGGATTGATTACGATCTTGAGTATGGCTCTGATCGGCTCGAACTGCATCAAGATGCGATTCATAAAGGTCAGCGGGTGTTACTCGTAGATGATCTTTTAGCGACTGGCGGG
>CAJXXI010000046.1 GCA_913062615.1 uncultured bacterium
GCCTGCGGGTCGATTATGATCATGAGATTGTCGAGTATGCATCGGGCGGGCATCCGCCAGCGTTTATCCGAGGCATCGATGGGTCACTCCGGGATATCGATCCGACAACATTCGTTCTCGGCGCCTGTTCCGATGAAGATTTCGATGCCGGACAAGTTGAAGTCGAGTTCATGCCCGGAGATTCACTCATCGTCTACACTGACGGTGCGATCGAAGCACGGGGCATCAATGGCAAAATGCTCCATATCGACGGGCTCCGCAGACTACTGGCAACACCGGTCATGCCGGGAATTGATAATGGCGGTCAAGGGCAATGGGCCGAGCGGATTCTCAATGAAGTGACAAGCTTTCGCGGCGGGCTCCCACCAGACGACGACACCCTGATCATCGAAATCTTCCGCCCAATCGGCATGGGAGATCGGAATGCATTCGATACAGATCCCCAAAAGGCACAGCCCGACGCCGTCTCAGAATCTGTTTGATCTCAATCCTTCACGCCCTGAACCCGATTCGGATCGGTGTATTTGATGAGTGTTGATGCTAAATCGACCCCGTTGATGTTGGCGAGGGTCGCCAGCCAGGCCAAGACATCTGCGAACTCTTCTTCCAGATTCTCCTTCTCGGCATCCGTCGGCGGTCGATTTGGGCGGTTATTGTTCGCCAAAGCGGTCGCCAACTCCCCAAACTCCTCGGTGAGGTACAAAAAGGTCCCCGCCGTGCCTCGGGCGTTGTCGGAAGCGAAATACCGGTCTCTGATCAGTTTTTGGAACTCGTGAACAGAGATATCCACCGGAATCTGGGTTTTGTCTGTCATGGATGATGTATTGGGCATAAGGCGATCTTAGACCCGATCGCCGACCCGGACACGGGCCGAAATCTGTGGCGTCGAGAGATGGGTTTTCTCGTTTTTTTACCCTTGCTTCGCCGGTTTGATGCGCTACACTTCCTGCCCGACCAAAGATTGGTCGAGGTTCGTCCACAAGGTGTGGGCACTGTAAGCAGCAACGGGATATATACGCATGCCGACGATCAATCAGCTCATCCGCAAACCACGCAAGACTCCAGTGACCAAATCATATTCTCGTGATATGGAGAACTGTCCTCAGCGTCGCGGCGTGTGCCTCACCGTAAAGACAACGACACCAAAGAAGCCGAACTCCGCACTCCGGAAGATCGCTCGTGTCCGCCTCTCCAACGGCAAAGAAGTCACCGCATACATCGGTGGCGAAGGTCACAACCTCCAGGAACATTCCATCGTTCTCGTCCGTGGCGGACGAGTTCGTGACCTCCCCGGTGTTCGCTACCATGTCGTTCGCGGTGCACTCGATTGTCTCGGCGTAGACGATCGTAAGCAAGGCCGCTCGAAGTACGGTGCGAAAAAGGGTAAGTCCTAATCGACTAAAGTATTCACGATTCCGCACTCAATGTTTGTGTGCGGTTTTTTTATCTGGCAAGTAATTCTGTCATACGAATGACAGGGTGAACGGCGCTCGCAAGAGCAGATGAGCCTTAAGGAGACATCATGTCCGGCAGAATCACAAAATCAGAAGCACAGCTTCGTCCCGATCCAAAGTTCAACGACAAGGTCGTTGCCAAGTTCATCAACTGCTTGATGCTTGATGGCCGCAAGACCTCATCACAGCGTGTTGTTTACGATGCGTTCGCAGAAATCGATAAGCGTCTCGTCGGCAACGAAGAAGCAGAAGCCGAGGGCATCAAAGATGGCCGCGACATCTTCCTTCGTGCCGTCGCCAATGTCAAACCATACCTTGAGGTTCGCTCCAAGCGAATCGGTGGTGCAAACTACCAGGTCCCGATGCAGGTCCCAACCAACCGCCAGCAGGCGTTGGCGTTTCGCTGGATCATCGCTGCAGTTCGCTCCGAAAAAGGACGTTCAACCCATCTCAAGCTCGCTGACGAGCTCTGGGCAGCATCACGCAACGAAGGCAAGGCCATGAACACTCGTGACCAGACCCACAGAATGGCCGAAGCCAACAAGGCATTCGCTCACTTCGCGCGATAACACGATCGAAAACAACCGATATACGACCCAGAGCCATTGGCTCTGGGTTTTTTTATGGACTTCCGATCCCACGGTGCCCAACACCAGTACAGACCATCATGAGGATTCGATCTTACATCCCGAAGCTCCCTTTGCACCGTGCGATTTGTGCGTGGGGATTTGCAACCGCGTGCACAAGTTCGGTGTGCATCGCATCGTGGACCTACCACATTGATGGCATCGTACGCATCATCGCCAATGCCGCCTATATGGTGACGCTCCCGGGTTGGATTCCGTTGTATGTCTTTGGGTTTTCGGAGATCAGGAATCATCCCGTTGGGATCATCGCTGCCAATGCGATCGCGTGGTCGGCTTGGATCGCATTGATCTGGTTCGCACTCTTTGTGCGCAAAAAGCTGGTTCAACCGCATGAACACTCAAGACTTGAACAACTCGACTTGGGTCGCCGACGGTTCCTTGCCGACGCAACACTGGGCACAGTTGCCATCGGCGCCATCGCCACGCCGGGCTATGCAACGCTCATCGAACCGTGGTCGATCAAGGTTCGAAACTACACCATCCCGATCAGCGGACTCGATCCGGCGTTTGAGGGTTTGAGGGTTGTCCAACTCGCCGACACCCACCTTGGACCGCGCATCCCCGCGTCATTCGTCAAACAAGCAGTCGATCTTGTGCTCGCACAAAGCCCAGACTTGGTGTTCCTTACCGGCGATCATGTTCACGATGGCGTAGAAGAGATCGATCAGGCCGCCGAGTTGTGCAAGCCGCTCGTTGAGCACGCAACGATCGGCGCAGTGGGCGTGTTGGGGAATCATGATTGGTGGGGCGATGGTCGTCGGCTGTCAAAAGCACTACGCGATCAAGGCGTCCACATGATCGACAATGATCGAGTCTGGCTCGATGCATCGACTGAAACCATCCGTGCCAGTGATCCGGGGAAAGGATCGCTTGCAATTATTGGGTTTGGTGATCTGATCGATGATCACATTGATTCTGTGCGTGCATTTCGCGATGTTGGCGAGCACACGCCTCGCATCGTGCTCTCGCATAATCCTGATAGTGCAGAACTCGGTTCGCTCACCAAGCCCGGGGCGCCGCGTATAGATCTGATGTGCTCGGGTCATATGCACGGCGGGCAAGTGAAACTTCCATTGCTCGGCACGCCATTCGTCCCAAGCCGGTATGGCTCAAAGTACGCGGGCGGATTGGTCGATGGCCCTGCGTTCCCTGTTCATATCTCACGCGGTATTGGGATGTCGACGTTACCGGTGCGTGTTGGTGTGCCGCCCGAGATTTCGGTGCTGACGCTTACGCGTGCGTGATCGGGTTTACGGCACAGTGTTTTTCGCAATCCCACTCGTCGCTCATCACGCCCCACCCGAGCCGATCGGTTGCGCCGATGGTTTCGATGTAGTAGTCATTGCGTTGACGAACCTCGGCGGTGATGCCGAGTTGTTCGACGAGCCTGCACGAATGAACATTCTTGTCTGAGCAATAGATCCGAACCCGCTGTAAACCCAAGCCCTTGTTGCTGTGTGTTGCAAGTGCCCAAGAGATCGTCCGAGCGCATGCTTCGCGGGCGTAGCCTTGCCCAATGGCATCACGGCGGATCCAGTATCCGGTTTCGCACGAGGCGGTGTCCTTGCGGATATCGTGGACGCCGGTTCCGCCGAGGTATCGTCCTGATTCTTTGCAGAAGATGCCCGTGCCCACATTGTTGAAGGTTGCGGGGTCGGCAAATGCGAGGTTTTGTTCGCAAATATATTTGGTGGTCGATTCGAGCGTCCGATGATTGTCCTTCGCCCAAGGCATCCAGGGCAACAGGTGCCCATCACGCGAGTCGCAGATCGCGTCGAAGAACTCTTGGGCATCGCCGAGCTGATAGCTGCGGATGATCAATCTCTCGGATTCAAGGCTGCATGTGAGCGGGGATGGGGGAGTCCAGCCGAGCCCTTCGACGGGGAATAAGTTTTCTGAGTTGCAATGTGTCATGGGCTCACAATAGCACAAGGCGTATAGTTATGCGTGCCAGATACTCCACCAAACCAACGATATATCCGCCAGCTTCGGCTCCCCTTCTGGGATCAAGCCGCCCAAGATCGGCTCGCCAATAGCCACGCCTTGATCGTCGGGTGCGGTGCGCTCGGATGCCCGAGCGCCGATCTTCTCGCCCGCGCGGGTGTGGGCAAGATCACGCTGATTGATCGTGATCTCGTTGAGTATTCGAATCTTCATCGCCAGACCTTGTTCTGCGATGCTGACGCGCGGGATCAACTGCCCAAAGCACAAGCCGCCAAGAATCGGCTCGTCGCGGTGAATCCAGAGATCGAAGTTGATGCGATCGTCGCCGACTTTGGAGCCTACGACGCCGATCGGATCGTGCTTCATGGCAAGTTGGGCAAACCGGATGTCCTTCTCGATGGTACAGATAATTTCGAGACGCGGTTCCTGATCAATGATCTCTCGGTGATGCACACTATCCCCTATGTCTATGGCGGCGCGATCGCGACGCGTGGGATGGCGGCGGTGTTTATTCCGGGTAAGACACCATGCCTGCGGTGCTTGTTTAGCTCGCCGCCTCCACCGGGGTCTCAGCCGACCTGTGAGAGCGCAGGGGTCTTTGCGCCGGTCTCGGCGATCATCGCGAGCTATCAGGCCAGCGAGGCCCTCAAGCTGCTCATCGGGGCACAGGATCGGGTCATGGGTTCGATGTTGGAGTTTGATCTGTGGGAGGGCACCCGCAGGCGGCTAGAACTCGCGGGGCTGATCGATCCAGAGTGCCCGTGTTGTCATCAGCGAGATTTCGAGTTCCTCGATCGTGAAGATGAAGAGACCCAATCCATCTGTGGCCGATCAGCGATTCAGATCAACCCGCACACCAAATCACCAATCGCGATGAGCGAGCTCGCCGAGTCCCTCAATCAGCACGGCACCTTCGAGACCACCAGTTTCATGATCAAGGGGCGATTTACAGCCGATGACATCGGCCTGACCGTTTTTCGTGACGGTCGAGCGATTTTCGATGGAATTGACGATCCAGCCATTGCCCGAGCGCTCTACGCCCGCTATATTGGTTGTTGACCAATTGGTTAGAAATAGAGCGGGGCATCAGAGAAAAGGAATATCAAATGGGAAACATGGGAAAACTGATTACGACTGCAACCGATCGCGTGCATGGCATGGCGGTCGGGCTCCTCAAGGACATGGATCACACAAAGGCTGCTCGGATGCCTGAGGGGATCAACTGCAATCACCCTGTATTCGTCTATGGTCATCTTGCCATCTATCCCCAGATGATCATGCAGAAGCTCGGCATGGATCCTGGAAAAACCGCTGTCCCCGAGAGCTACAACAAGCTCTTCATGCACGGCGTGGATTGCCTAGACGATGTCGATGGAACTATTTACCCACCACTCAATGAAGTCGCGATGAGCTGCGGCACAGCATACATGACTTTGGTCGAAGTGACCAGAGAGCTCGATGATGAACAACTGGTCAAAGAGCTCGAAGATGGTGACGGCTTCAAGGATGCCTTCGGGACCTACGGCGGCATGATTATGTTCCTCACGCACGATCATTGCATGTTCCACTTCGGGCAGATATCGACCTGGCGAAGAGCCATGGGACTCGGCAGCGCGATGTAATCCAATGGTTTGCTAGGCTTTGACAAACGGGTTGGAGTTCATCTCCTGCCCGATTGTTGTCGCTGGGCCATGCCCGGGGAAGCAGACGGTTTCAGGATCGAGCACATAGAGCTTGGTCTTGATCGAGTTTTCGAGTGTTTCAAAGCTTGAGCCCGGGAAGTCGGTGCGTCCGATCGAGCCGGCGAAGAGGGTGTCGCCGACGAATGCGAGCTTGGATGGCTCATGGATCAACGAGATGCTCCCCGGCGAATGCCCTGGTGTATGGACAATCCGAAACTCGAGTTCTTCCAGCGAGATTGTGTCGCCCTCATCGAGGAATGATTCTGGAGCGGGTGCGGTGACGCTCAGCCCGAGCGCAGCCGAGAGGTTGAGCATCGGGTCGTTCATCCACGATTCTTCGGCTCGGTGCATCACGATCGGAGCATCTGGGAAGCGTGATCTGGCCTCAATCAGCCCAGCGATATGGTCTGCATGCGCATGGGTGAGCACGATTTTGACGGGAATAAGTCCCTGTTCTTCGATGGCATCAAGCAGGGGCTCAGGCTGGTACCCACAATCAATAATCCAGCATGATTTGCCCGGTTCGGGCTCGCCTTGGGTCAGGATCATACAGTTCGTCTGGAAATCTCCGAGAGCGAATACTTGGATACATGGCTTGAGGGCTGAATTTGCTGGCGTATTGGTCATGGTCTATGGTAATCTGTAGGAATAAGCCGTTCGCTTCCGATAGTGAACTATGGAGGAAATGATGCCGCAAATCGAAAATATCTATGATGCCAAGATGTCCCCGGTCCAGATGGAGGGCACCAAGGGCGCCTCGATGTCCGTCATGATCGGGCGAGAGCACGACGCCCCACACTTTGCGCTGCGATCTATCGCCGTCGAGCCCGGCGGGCATACCCCCAAGCACCAGCACGATTACGAGCACGAGGTCTTTGTGGTTTCGGGCACAGGTTCGATATTGCTCGAAGGCGGCTATCACCCGATCAAAGCGGGCGATACGATTCTGGTGCCAGCTAATGAGCTCCATCAGTTCAAGGTAGCCGACGATGCGAGCGAAGAGTTCCGGTTCTTGTGCCTTGTCCCAGTCGAGCAGAACTGTGGCGGCGATGTTCCCGGCAGTTGATTGATTTTTTACTCGCCTAAGGAGGTGTCTTATGGATCAGGATGGCATTCTTTCTCACGGTTGGATCGCAGCGATCTATGGCTCTGCCGCGGCTCTTTCCGTAGCGGTTGCGATGCGTGGGCTGATGATTCAGGGCGATCAATGGATCCTCATGGGCATATCGGGAATGCTCCTGACGATCGTCACGCTGCCGATTTGTATTGGATTGCGATCTCGGTCGACTTCTACGAACACCGAACAGTCGATGGACTCGGATCGGATCCGTACCCAACTCAAGCACCTCAACGAAACAATCGAGTTACTCAACGAAAACCTTGTGCTCTCTGATGATGCCCGGCGGGTGCTCAATCGACGCAAGGAACGCGAGTTGTTGTGCAAAGCGATCGAAGAAGATATCAAACTTGAAGACTGGGACGCCGGGTTGGTGCTTGTGCGTGAGTTAGCCGAGCGATTTGGGTATCGGGAGGAAGCCGAAGGGTTCCGAGCGAAGATCAATGCCGCCCGCTCGACGACAACCCACAATCAAGTGCACGATGCGGTCGCCAAACTCGACGCGATGGTCGGTGCCCACCAGTGGAACGAAGCGATGAACGAGGCCGCCCGGATTTCGCGGGTGTATCACGAATCATCCGTGGTTGAAGGGCTGAGGCATCGGGTAGAATCCGCCAAAGAGCGGTACAAGCATGATATCGAACGCCGGTTCTTGCTCGCGGCCCAAGAAAATCGCATCGATCAGGCGATGGAGTTGCTCAAGGAGATGGATCATTATCTCAGCGAGCATGAAGCCGAGCAGTTTCAAGAAGTCGCCCGAGGCGTCATCGGCAAAGCGCGTGACAACCTTGGCGTGCAGTTCAAGCTCGCGGTGCATGACAAGTCGTGGGATCAGGCGGCAGCCGCCGGGCAGCGGATTATTGAAGAATTCCCCAACTCACGCATGGCTGGTGAGGTTCGGACGATGATCGATTCGATCCGCCAACGCGCCGGTGCGATTACTCGGTAGTCGCTGGGGCTGATTCGTCCTGCTCATTATCGTCTGTGTGCTCGGGCATGCGCCATGCGTGGATCATAAGCATCCCGATGCCAACGATGAGGAATGCGTCGGCGACATTGGAAACATAAGGCCATACCTCGGTGTTGCCGCCGGGCCAATGCAAACCGAACGGGAGATGGACATTAGGGAGCGGATGGATGAAGTCTCGTACGCATGCGAAGACGAGCCGATCGTAAAGGTTGCCGATCCCGCCTGCGATGATTAGCCCGAATCCCGCGTGGGCCATCCAGTCCTTGGCGAGTGTCCATTTGACAAAGAGCACCATCGAGATCACGACCGCGAGAATCGTAAAGACCACAAAGAACCATCGCTGCCCTGCCCCGATTCCAAAGACCGCGCCGGGGTTGAGCACCAGCGTGAACTCGAGCACACGATTGATCACGCCCATCGGCTCGTGCTGATTGATAAGATATCCCAGATCGTGCGCACTGAGCACATCTTCGCGTGTGAGCACAACTGGTTGCGGCGCGACATGAGCGAAGGCGTAGCCCTTCGACCATAAATCAGCGATGAGACCCAAGATCGAGACCGAAAGCAAAACAACCCATGCGCGGAGGCTGCGGGATGATTTTTCGAGCTTGGGTTGGGTTGGTTGAGCGGTACTCATGTCACAGTATTTGTATCAGTTCGTTGTATCAATATTGATATCAACAGTCATAGCCACAGGTCATCCGAGGCTCTGCTCAATAGTTTCCGCCACGCCGATCGAGTTCACGGGCAGCATGAATCGTAAAGCGTGCCCAAGGCAGCTCGTCGAGCCGAGCCTTCTTGATCGGTTCGTGTGTCAGCTCGCACAGCCCAAAGGTTCGATCCACGATCCGCTTGAGTGCATCATCGATCTCGATGATCCGTTCGCGATCGGATGCGGCGAGGTTCATGTTGAGCGATTGTTCATAGCTCTCAGATCCTTGCTCTTCGATATTCTGTGATGAGCTGGCGGCACCGGGGTCTTTTTTCAAAACCTCTTCTTCGATATGGCGAACATCACCCATCAACTCGGCCCGCTTGACGAGCAGAATATGACGGTAGTTTTCGAGCTGTGTCTTGGTTAGCGGCGTCTTTGTCCGACGCGAGGTGACATTGTCGAGCACCGATTTTTTCTTCTTGATCTTTGCGCCAGACGGAATCAAAGGCTTGATCGCGGCACTGTTCGGGCCCATGAGCAATGGACGGTCCGGCAAGATCAGAGGCTTCTTCACCTTGCTTGGTCGGCGACGACGGATTGGCCCGGAGTTCTTGGCGGGAGTAGTTGCTTTGGGGTCGGGTTTGCCGCCCTTCGTCGTGGGCTTGGCAGGAGCTTTCGCAGGTGCCTTCTTCGTTGTCTTTGGAGCCGACTTGGGCGCGGGCTTCTTTGTCGTTGTTTTCTTTGCAGCCGGTTTCTTTGTAGTCGTTTTTTTCGCTGCTGGTTTTTTAGCAACCTTCTTGACGATTTTTTTAGTGACTTTTTTAGTGACTCTCTTAGTGACTTTCTTAGTGATCTTCTTAGTGATCTTCTTAGTGATTTTCTTGGTGATTTTCTTGGTCACTTTCTTGGCCACTTTTTTCGCGGTCGTCTTTGTCGTTTTTTTATCAACTATCTTTGCAGGCTTCTTCGTCACCTTCTTTGGAGTGGTTTTCTTTGTTGTTTTTTTCGCAGCCGGACGAGAAGACTTGCCGCTTGCGCTCTTCTTTGCAGGAGTCGAGCGGGCAGTTTTCTTTGCGGTCTTTTTCTTTGCGGTTTTCTTTTTGGCCAAGCAAGTCCGCCTTTTTCTAGGGCTGATGCTGCTCCAAAGCGTTGGCAGCAATGGGCCTACAGTAGGCGCACCGCATGCTTTGGTCAAAGCTATACCCGAATAGGCCCCATAATTTGGCTGCTCAGGGCGTATTTTGCCTATTCAGAGTCGGTTTTGGTCGGTGGGGGCGTCTCGGGGCAAATATCATAGTCGCCCAATTTGCGGAATCTTTCATACCGCTGATTCACCAAATCTTCCGGTGAAATTTCAACGAGTTCGTCGAGTTGAGCGGTTATCCATGCCTCCAGATTTGCTGAGGCCTCTTCGTGATTCCGGTGGGCGGCTCCGAGTGGTTCATCAATCACTGAATCGACGATTCCGAGTTTCAGGTTGTCAGAAGCGGTGAGTTTGAGCGAATCGGCAGCCGCGGTGTTGGTCTGCTCGTTGGCTTGTTTCCAAAGAATCGCAGCACATCCTTCCGGCGAGATCACCGAATACCATGAGTACGCCAACATGGCAACACGATCGGCGACCGCGATCCCGAGCGCACCGCCCGAGCCGCCTTCGCCGATGACGATGCTGACGATCGGGATTTTCAATCTTGACATTTCGAGCATGTTCACCGCGATCGCCTCGGCTTGCCCGCGCTCTTCTGCCCCAAGCCCTGGATAGGCACCGGGGGTATCGACGAGCGTCACAATCGGCAATCCAAACTTCTCGGCGAGTTTCATCTTCGCGAGTGCTTTGCGATAGCCCTCAGGATGCGCACACCCAAAGTGGCACGAGAGTTTCTCGTGGGTGTCTTTTCCTTTTTGATGCCCGACGATGAGGCATTTACGACCACCGATTCGACCGAACCCGGTGACCATTGCCGGGTCATCACCGAATCGGCGATCGCCAGCAAGCTCACAAAAATCTCGGCACATGTGTTTGATGTAGTCGCGAGTCTGCGGACGGTTGGGGTGACGAGCGACCCGGACGGTGTTCCAAGGCGAGAGTTTTTTATAAATCCGTTTCAGGGTGCGTGTTCGCTCTTTGATCAGTTTGCCGATATCCTCCGCCGGCGCAGCATCGGTTTCTTGCTCGGCGATGCCCGGTAATGCCGGTATTTCGGCACCGGGCGCATCGGCGATGTGTTGTGCTCGCTCGATCCGTTGATCGAGTTCGGTGATCTTCTTTTCAAACTCAAGCTGATAAAAAGTTGACATGCATGGTCCTTGGTTAAGAAACAAAGTTTGGCTGATTGAATTGTACCACGCTCAACGCCGCCGTACAGTCTTTTATGCAGACAATCATCCATCCCATCCTCTTCATCGGCGGCGGCAACATGGCCCACGCCATCATTTCCGGTGCTCAAAAGGCCGGTGTGCTCGATCCCAAGCGTGTTGGCATCATCGAGCCCAGCCTCGATCGCCACCCGCTCTTCAAAAATGCCTTCACCGATACCTCGGATGCCATCCACTGGCTTCGTTTGCTCGATGCCGAGGACGCGACCATTATTCTCGCGGTCAAGCCTCAGATGCTCGACGCTGCCTGTACTCCGATCCGCGAACAAATCGCCCAGCTCCCATTTAAGCCCCTCGCGATCTCGATCCTCGCGGGCACACGGATCGAACAGATCGAGCACGCCCTCGATCACAAAGCCCGCGTCATCCGTGTGATGCCCAATACCCCGGCACAGATCAGGCGAGGGATGAGCGCGATCTCTCCGAGCGATGAGGCGAGCGAAGCGGATATTCAACTCGCCGATCGGCTCTTTTCGAGTGTTGGTCAAACGGTCATCATCTCGGAAGATTTGATGAACGCGTTTACCGCCATCGCTGGGTCTGGTCCGGCGTATGTGTTTTATCTCGCCGAAGCGATGATCGAAGCAGCGCTCCAACTCGGGTTCGACAAACAACAAGCCCAGACCATCGTCCGCCAGACAGTCTTCGGCTCGGCCAAGCTGCTCAGCAAATCGCCCGAGATGCCACGCCAACTCCGCGAGCAAGTCACCTCAAAGAACGGCACCACCGAAGCGGCAACAAACACCCTCGACCAATCAGGAGTCACCGACGCCTTCATCCGCGCCATCCACGCCGCCCGCCATCGCGGAGCCGAGCTGGGCAAGTCCGATTGACAAAACGAATCTAGAAGTCTCTTCGGACAAAGATGATGGTGCTCAAACCGAGCAGGATGATCTCGAAGATAAAAGAAGTACCCAGGATCCAGATTGTTGTTCGTGCGGAATAGACCGCGTCGATTCGCTCACCGAGTTCATTATCGGGATTGTCATCCCCATCTTCGAGCCCATTGAGCATGTTGATGAACCCGTCGAGTTCATCGCTCGCGATGAGATTTCGTTCGAGCAGGCCGATCGTTTCTTGTGTTTTGGGGAGGATCAGCTTGAGCGTGTATACACGCGATGCCCAGGTGTTTCTCGAATCAAATGATCGCTGTGCATCGATCATCTTCTGGCGGGCCGTCTTGAGTGTAGGGTTGATCGCTTCGAGTGAATCCACTTTGCCTGATGGGAGAGGCTCGCCGTTTTGGCCGGGGATAGGTTTGCCTTGCTCGATGAGCTGTTCGATTCGTTTTTGAGCAAATCGTTCTTGGGATTCAACCATTGCTGGCGCATTTTCAAGCGCGATCGCAGTTCTTTCTCGCTCGGCAACCATCGACACATCGGCAATGTGCACAACGAATACGAATAGCCAGAAGACAATGGTTAGTAAAAGAGCCGTAATCGTAGAGCGGGTGACAATTCCGATCAGCACACAGAAGGAAAAGAGATAGCTGAAGTACGCGATGATAATCGGGATGGCAAGGAATAACCCGAACTCCCAAGCCCCTGCGCGAATCCCAAGCACCAAGAAGCATCCAGTGCTGAATACCAGAATCTGGGCAGCGACAAACAGCAACCCGGTGAGGTACTTGGTGAGGAATAAACGGATTCGCCCTATTGGCTTTGAGAGGATCGGTTCGATGGTGCCGCCGGATACCAAATCAGGGATGATTCCAGAAGTGGATACCAATGCGAGAATGACTGTGCCCCAACTGAGCCAGATCGGGACGCCCCAAGTGACAAACTCAAACTTGTAGAATGTTTCACGAGACATGATCGAAGTGTTAAAGAGTCCATCGAATGTCCAGAACAAGATGGTAAACCCTCGTTCATTGATCCCGATTGATGCGAAGAGGGCCACCGCAATCACATTCAATCCAAGGGTCAACCAGAACAGTTTTTTCGCGTTGAGTTCGCGGTACGCGTCAATAAAGATCGCTTTGGTCTGCATCAAAATCATGAGCGTGCCCCCTTCTTTGTCTTCTGAGCACCGGGCTTGGCGCCGTCGGGGTGTTCGTTGACTGCTTTGATAAACAAGTCTTCAAGCGATGGGCGGTGGAAACCGAGCGATTCGATCACCACACCACGAGAACGCAGGGCATCGATCGCGGGTTGGACTTGGTCGGCATCAGCCGTATTGAATCTCAGCTTCGTGCGTGTGTCTTCGAGCGTGCACTCGATCCCCGAACGGCGTTCTTCGCAGCGTCCAACGATTCACTCTTCATCTGCGTTGCTGCTGTGATCACAAACCCGCTGCGATCAGCGGTGAGTTCATCAATAGTGCCCTGCTGACGCATCAACCCGTGCACCATGATCGCCACACGATCGCAGACCATCTCAAGTTCCGACAATAGATGCGAGTTGAGGAATACCGTTCGCCCTTCGTCCCTGAGTCGAAGCAGGATTTCGCGGATGTCGCGTCGTCCGATGGGGTCTACGCCGTCGGTTGGTTCGTCGAGGATGACCAGCTTTGGATCGTTCATCAGTGCCTGTGCGATCCCAACGCGTTGGCGCATGCCTTTGGAGTAGCTGCCAAGTTTGTGGGTTGCCCATTCGGACATATTGACAATTTCGAGCAGCTCGTCGGCCCGCTTGTTGCGTGCCTTGCGTTCGACACCGGCCATCGCCCCGAAGTGGCGCAGCACCTGTCGGCTGGTGAGGTACTGTGGGAAGTTGTGATGCTCGGGGAGATACCCGACCTGGGCGAGTGCAGATTTGGTGCCGATCTTCGAGCCCAGCATCGTGCCAGTGCACTTGGTGGGCGAGATCACCGTCAACAGCACCTTGACGAGCGTCGATTTGCCCGCACCGTTGGGTCCGAGCAATCCGAAAATTTCGCCCGCGCCGACTTGGAGGTCAACGCCTCTCAGTGCGTGCACTTTGCGTCGATACATTTTTTCGACGCCTTTGACATCTATCACAGCTTCCATCAATTAAACCCCTTGTCAGCATGCTTGTTGATCTATTAATCCGCGTTTTTGCGTGCCACGACATGAAATACATGCCAATCCTTCTTTGTTCCATCACAGTCTTCGCCTTTTCGCTCTTCTTCTTTCATGAACTCGACAGTAAATGGCATTAAAAACTGAGCGACTTGCTCCGATGTGTGGTGCGAACGATCAGCGATCGACGCCCAAGAGTCTCGATCTCCAAAGAACTGTCCAGAGAATCGACCGCCGGGGCGGATGCTTGCCACGATCTTTGACCACATCTCATCAAAGTGCTCCGGGGAACAAAATGGCAGCGAAAAACTCGCATTGAGCAAATCACACGATGGGAGTTCAACCGACTCGAACGGTGCGAGTTGCATGGTCAATCGGGTTGGATCGTCCAGATCATCGCGTGAGACCAATCGACGAATCCCATCGGGGTGCCCGTCGATCGCGTGCACTTTCCATCCTCGGCGGAGCAAGGCCGCGCTATCGCGTCCCTCGCCACACCCAAGATCAATCGCAAAGCGTGGCCCATTCGAGGGTTCGGTATCGAATCGATCGAGCGCGTCAACCAAGGTCGGACGCGGTTCACGCCCGTCAATGGCTTTGAAATACCCCTCCCAATCCCGTGTCGTCGCATAGATGAACGCAGGCTTAAGATCAGTGTCGGGTGAGTCGTGTTTATCGGTGTGTTGTGTCATATCGTTGGGTAATGTATGCCGACCTCCATCGCTTTGTCGACGCCCTTGCCCAATCTGGGGAGTTGATTCGTATCAAAGATGCCGTCGATCCGGTGCTTGAGATCACCCAATACGCCGAGACCGAGTCCAAATCACCCGCTCCGAACCCTGGTTCAGCATCTTCACAATCCAACGATCCAGCCTTCGCCCATCTTGGCGGCAAAGCCATTTTGTTCGAGCATCCGATTGGATCAGATTTCCCGGTGTTGATCAACGCCTTCGGATCGTATCGCCGAATGGAGATGGCATTGGGCAATCGGGCCTTCGATGAGATCGCCCAAACCATTGGCGAGCTCGTCAAGCCCGAGCCGCCACGCTCGATTGGGGAAGCCTTCGCCAAAGCCAAGCAGTTCTTCCCGCTCCTCAAGATCGGTCCAAAGCGATCCAACAAACCGGGGAGCTGCCAGCAGGTTGTTCATATCGGCGACAAGATCGACCTGACCAAACTCCCCATGCTCCGGTGCTGGCCGCTCGATGGCGACTTCCAAGCGGTGGGGTATCCATCTGGGATCAACGACACCATCGCAGGCTTGGGGCACCCAGATATCTCCGATGAAGAATGGAACGCCAAGTATCGCGGGCGGTTCATCACCCTCGCGGGCATCCACACCATCCACGCGGACGATCGTGATGATCCAAAGCCCAAGTCGCACAACATCGGGATGTACCGCCTTCAACTTCTCGGCAAGAACCGCCTCGCCATGCACTGGCACATGCATCACGACGGCGCAGCCCATTGGCGATCATGGAAAAAACTCGGCCAACCCATGCCCGTTGCCGTCGCGCTCGGCGGCTCGTCGGTCTTGCCGTACGCAGCGACTTGTCCGCTGCCGCCGGGAATCTCCGAGCTGTTGATGGCCGGGTTCCTCAACGGCAAAGGCATCCCGCTCTGCCGAGCCAAAACCGTTCCATTGTGGGTGCCTGCGGATGCCGAGATGA
>CAJXXI010000047.1 GCA_913062615.1 uncultured bacterium
GTCGCCATCAATGATTCAATCGTGGCTATTGGACTTCCCGGGGTTTCTTGCGATGAAGGCAGGGGTTCTGTATATCTGTATGATCTTGAAACAGAGGCTCGAATTGCAATACTCAATCCAACAGATAACGAACCATTTTGGGGTTTCGGGGGCTCTTTGGCCATGAGCAATGACATGATCGTGGTCGGTTCAGGCCAAGTTTCTGGTGTTCACTTTGGTGCTGCCTATCAGTTTGATGCATCAAGCTTTGAGCAGGCAAGAAATCTTCAGCCATCGGATGCCGAGACATCGATTGATTACTTTGGTGCGACGGTTTCGGTCTTAGGGGACAGGGTGCTTGTTGGTTCTGCAGCGAATGACGATGATGGAGGATACTCAGGGTCATCGTACATATTTGATCTTGTCTGCTGTGAAGCGGATCTCAACGGGGACGGAAGTGTTGATTTCTTTGATGTCAGTATCTTCTTGACGCTGTATATTCTTGAGGATACCCGCATCGATTATACTCAGGATGGAGTTATTGATTTTTTCGATGTCTCAGAGTTCCTGCAAGCCTTCGCTGTTGGCTGTCCGTAAACAAGTTTCATCTCAATCCAATCGATCCATAAGAAAACCCGAATCTGCGTCCTTGCAGGTTCGGGTTCGTGGTGGGTTCTTTATCTATCTCTGGCTCGGATAATCTTGTTTAGGCCGCGATATTCGTGGCTTGCTCGATGGCATCAACAACCATCCGCACCTGGAATGGCTTCTTGAGGAACCCGTCGTAGCCTGCGCTGCCGAGCCCTTGAGCCTGTCCGTCGGTGAGCTTTCCGGACATGGCGATGAGCTTGGTCATCTGCATGGCCTCGCTCGATCGGACCAGTTTGGCGATCTCACGGGGATCGCTCTCGGCTATATGGACATCAATCAGCACAACATGTGGACGAAACCGCTCGCATTCGAGCCCGGCAGCAAATGCCGAGTTGGCGGACGTGATTTCATAGTTGGTTTGTTCTGCGAGCACTCGTTCGAGCACATCAGAGACTTCTTGATCGCTATCAATGATGAGCACGCGGGTGTTGCCGCTGGTGATGCCGTCCATTGGGATATGGTGGGCCTTCATGAACCGATAGAGTTCAGTCACCGGGATCCTTCGATCTTTCGATCCAGGGATGCGGTATCCTTTGAGTTGACCCGAATCGAACCACTTTGAGACGGTTCTGGGGGCAACATTACAGATTTTGGCGACCTCTCCGGTCGTTAATACATCTTTTTCGATGGGCATCATCTCACCTCGGGTACACAAATAAAGAAGCGGACCGTCGCAGCCGTTATGCGCCGGATCATCCCTCCCATCGTCTTCATCTCGCTCATGCTTGATGGTCTGTGCCGGATTGGGCGTACTTTCGGGCAGATTGACATATTCGGACCCAAATCGAGTGCCTCATGAGCGGCCCAAAATGAGCCCCGATCGGTAAGATAGGCAAATAACTCAAAGGTTATTGGTCATGTTGGGTCATGGAATCGTCTCCAGATTGACACGCGACCCCAAAGTCCGATACAGTTGTCACTCTTTTCATCAGCTCAGGGCAACACATGCCCGTGCTGTTCGTATAGGATGACCCACCCCGGCGATGTCAGGTCTCTTCGACGCATCGCCTATCAATTATTGCACGCAGGAGACGAATGTGCGTTCACTGACTCGGAACTTCGCCAATCTGTCCTTTTCGATCATGCTTCTCGCAGGCTCAGCATCCGTGCTGATGTCCACGCCGCAGGCTTATGCCTCCGTCGTCCAGCCAGACGCCGACTCAGAGCATGAGCTCGAGTTGCTTCGAGATTTCATCCACTTCGTCAAGATCGCACGCTTCGATGTCGCTGCCGATCTGGGCAACCAGCTCCTCGATGCGGGCATGGAGCCCGAAGCGTTCGTCGATCTCGTCGAACAATCCCGCGAGCAGCAACGCTTTGAAGAAGCCGTCGCTGCCGGGTTGCGTGTTCCGGTGCTCGAACCGATCGCAGCCAAGCTCGACAGCGCTTTCCGCGACGGCAAGCTCGCTCGCGCACGGAATCCCAAGGAAGTTGCCCGCAATATTGGCTTCCTTACCCAAGGATTGCGTGCCCGTTCATTGGCCCGCGAACGCCTTATCGTTGCAGGCGAATACGCGATGCCTCAGCTCCTCGATGCGTATCTCCAGAAAAAAGACCTCGCGCTCAAAGCCCAGGTCCAACGCTTGCTCGTTGATATGGGACGCCATGCGATTATCCCATTAACCACCGCGATGCCGGGTCTTGATCCGACGCAACAAGAAGCAATCGCCGATGTGCTTGGATTGATCCCATACCGCACAAGCCTCCCCGCATTGATTGATATGTATCAGGCGACCAGCAACGATGCAGTCCGCCAAGCCTGCGGCAGAGCGATCTCCCGCCTGGGCGGCAACCCCGGCAGCAATGTCGCCGACATGTATGCTCTGCTCGCAGATTCGTACTACACCGAACCCGCAGAGCTGACCAGCTTCGCTGGCGAAGACTATCAACTCGTTTGGGACTTCAGCGCCGGGCTTGGCTTGGTCATGGTGCCCATCCAGACCCCCGTTTTCCATGAAGCGATGACCATGCGGATGGCCGAGCGAGCATTGAGTCTCGATGCCTCAAACCGTGAAACACTCGCCCTCTGGATTTCATCGAACTACTCGCGTGAGCTCGATACCCCAGCGGGATACGAAAACCCTGTCTATTCATCTGATCGCAGAAGCGCTGAATACTTCGGCATCGCGGTCGGTCCGGATATCGACCAGCTCGTCTTGCGTCGTGGGCTCGATACCCGCGACACCCCGCTCGTCCGCCACGCCATCGACGCCCTCGCCCAAACCGCGGGCTCACGCTCGCTCTGGGGTCAGCCAACCGATGGGCGGTATCCGCTGCTCGAATCACTCACCTACCAGAACCGCCGGGTGCAGTTCGAAGCCGCGATCGCACTGGGCAATGCCCAGCCCGTCGATTCATTCAACGGTGCAGAACGCGTCATCCCATTGCTCGCAAGTGCAGTCAAAGACGCGTCTTCATTGCACGCGGTGATCCTGACCGGGCATGATCGTGAAAGCTACGACCAGTACCGTTCATCGCTCGAACAGCTCGGGTTTATCGTTCTGCCACCAGCAGAGAACGGCTTGTCAGACATCGAAGCCGCGATCGCCGAGACACCAACAATCGATCTGATCGTCACCTCGATGAACTACGACGATTCGTTGCTCTCGATCGAGTTGGCCCGGGCCGATAACAAACTCGCCGTCACCCCAGTGCTCGCACTGATGGGACCAGACGATGTCATCCCGATGACTCGACAGTACAACCGCGATCAGACCGTTTCGGTCCGTCGCGGTGCGATCTCGAACAGCGCGTTCGATGAATCAGTCACCACATTGCTCGAGGTTGCTTCCGGCGGCCCGATCAGCGCTGACGAAGCGGAAGATTACGCATTCCGCTCGATCGACGTGCTACGTAACTTGGCCATTTCGAACAATCAGGTGCTCAATGTCTCTGATGCTGCTTCGATCCTGATCGATGTCCTCGATCAGGTCGATGGGCTGACCCTGCTCGACATCGCCGAGATTATCTCATACATGCCTCAGGAAAAAGCCCAGCGGGCCGTGATGAACAAGGCACTCGAATCTTCATCCGATATCCAGATGGAACTCTTGACCATCGTTGCAGATTCGGGCAAACGCTTTGGCAATCAGCTCGACAATCGCCAGATCCGTCGATTGATCCAACTCGCCCAAGACAGCGATGACGAGCTGGCAACGGTTGCCGTCGCCACAATGGGTGCCCTCGAGGTTGCCAACACCACGCTTGTGCCATTGATTCTCAACGGCCAATCCGACACAGGTTCATCTGTTTCGAGCCGATAAGAGAGCCGACAAGATTGCGATACACATCAAGTTACTCTTTAAGCGAGCCAGCACGGCTCGCTTTTTTTATAGAGATATCGGGCAAAGCGCCGGAATGCTCATGGTCCGAAATCCTCCTGAAACTGGGCGATTTGCCATCACAATCGGCACGAGTGGGGCATCCAGTCCTGATCGGTTGGGTTTGATCTGTGCAATTGTATCAAGACTTCATCGCATTGGTGGGCATGTCGATGTTCTGTTTGTCACGCTTGGACTTGCCAGGTGCGGTGTGTTGCCGCAGGTGGGAAGTTCCGAAGATCGGTCTCGGAGGAGAGATCGATCAGCAATGGGAACATTCGGCAATGCCGGACCCGGCAAGAGCGTGTCGCTCATGAGTCGTATTCAAGGAGACAAACAAATGCATGCAATGCGAAAAACAATGGCAAAGGGTTTCACCCTTGTCGAAATCCTCATCGTGGTCGTCATTCTCGGTATTCTTGCCGCGATCGTCGTACCTCAGTTTACTAATGCAGCCAACGAGGCTCGCCTTGGTAATGTCCGCACACAGACATCAACTCTCGAGAACCAGATCGAGCTGTATGCAGCCCAGACCAGCGGCTCATACCCAACCCTCGTCGAGCTTCAGGCTGACTGGGCTGTGATGATCACTGGCAACTACATCAAGGAAATGCCAAAGAACCCGTACGCTGATTCCGCAGCCAACTCAGTTAAGGTCACCACCATGACCGCAGCCGACTCAGCAGCTGCTGATGTCGTTGCAGCAGCAGGTGATGGTACCCAAGGCTGGTTCTACGATGCCTCAACAGGCTTCATCCGCGCAAGTGGTGCATCATACTAATCAGTATCCGTACTGAATCAACTACCGCGTTGTGGATCTCGAAAGAGGTCCACAACGTATTTTCAGAGAAACAAGTTCTCTCACCAAGGACAAGTATCATGCAACAAATCAAGCACGGCTTCACACTCGTTGAAATCCTGATCGTGGTAGTCATCCTTGGCATCTTGGCCGCCATCATTGTTCCAAACTTTGCCAACGCGGTGAACGATGCCAGTGTGGCCACAACACGCAATGAGCTCATTAAGATTCGCCGAGCATCAGACTACTTTATCGTTCGCAACGAGAGCGGCACACCCAATATCATTGCCGGCGACGGCACCTGGGGCGATCTTGTCGCGGGCAATGGCGAATACCTCAAAAGCCCACCTACCAACGCCTATGTCGGCGGTTCAAACAACCAGGTCATTGTGCTGGGGAATGCACCAGACGCGGCATACCAAACAACCCACGCGTGGATCTATGATGCCGCCACCGGCGAGATCTGGGCAGGCGGGTTTGATGACAACGACGAACCACTCCCCAAGCCATGATTCATCGAGAGTTGCTCTGGGATAGTGTTTCACGGGGGTGAAGGAACGAATAATGCGCTACGCACATCATCGCAAACTGACCGCAGCTGCACTTCGTGGGTACACACTCGTCGAGGTGCTTGTTGTCGTTACGATCATGGGTGTTGCCGGCGCGGTTGTTGCTCCATCGATGGGGCAGGCGGGTGTGCTTCGGATTCAGGCTGCGGTGCGGATGATTGTCTCTGACATCACCTTCGCCCAGATGGATGCATTGGGCTATCAAGAACAACGCGCCATTGTGTTCGACATGGATTACAACCAATACACGCTGATCCAAGTCAACGGCAGCACAATCGATGTCGATGCCGACGCGCTCTATGACATCAAGGGGCCGAATCAGCGCTATCGGATCAATCTCAACGATGAAAAATATGGTGGCACCGTGATTGAGTCTGCGAGCTTTGATGGCAACTCGACGCTGATCTTCGATGAGATGGGCGGCCCGGTGTCTGCGCCCGGCACAAGCTCTCTGAGCGACGGCGGTTCGATTGTTCTCGCAGGGCCTTTGAGCCGGTGGAGAATCAATGTCGCCGCGTTTACCGGACGGGTCAGCGTCTCGCGTTTGGACTAATACTCCGGTTATTCCATCTGAGATTTTTACCTCTTGCCTGCGGCCATTGATCGCGGGCAAGTTTTCATTCATGCCGTCCGATGTTCACCCAAAGGCGGACCAATGACACACAACCAATCTCACAAACCTCAAGAATCACTGAGCAGTAAAACGCGGAAACTCTCCGTTGTCCTGTGCCTGGGGATGCTCGCCGGTGTGCTCATCTGGGCCAAGCTCCGTCTCGTCACCGATATCCCAAGGAGCGCATATGCCGATCCGCGGGAAGTCGAAGTGCCCGATCTTCAAATCAGTGATCAAAATGGTGATCAACTGATCGATAGGCAAGATGGTTTGATCGAGTCTGAATCCGAAGGCATCGAAGAAGATGCAATCGAAGAGCCAGAACTCGAATCCGATTGATAACCAATCCGGATGATGAACTGGCGGCTTGGCCATCGATTCCATTGTGTTTCCATGTTATCGGTTCTCCAGGGTTAGTTTATGACGGCAACGGATCACCGAAAGCACAAGGTCTACGCAAAGTCACACCCCAGATTGGTCGATCCAATTGCAGAAATAGACCCGGACGAATGGAATTTCGCCGGGATCAAAACGAGTGCAGGCTTTGATGCCAAAACGCTGAGGATTAACCGAATGAGTAATCAAGACACTAATCGTACCTTCACAGCCAACCTACTCAGCGCAAGTCTCCGCCATGGGATCATGCCGGCACTTGCACTCTCATTGCTCGCCGGTTCGGCAGCTGCCCAAGACTCGGGCGGTTTCGGTCTGCTCGCAGCACTCAAGAGCCAGGCAAAGCAGCAAGCACAAGATACCACCGACGAAGGATTTGAAGATTTCGATGAAGAATCATTCGATACCGAACCGGATTACGGCGAAGAGTTCGTCGATGAAGGCGCAAACGATGCCGATCTCGAAGACTTCGCTGGGGCAGTTGATGTCTCAGACTACGACCTTGTTGATCTCCATGTGAACAACGAAGATCTGGGCAACATCCTCCAGCTTCTCTCGATCCAGTCACAACGCAACATCATCAGCTCGAAAAATGTCTCGGCATCGGTCACCGCCGACCTCTACGGCGTCACCTTCTACGAGGCACTCGATTCCATCCTTCATGTCAATGGCTACGGCTACATCGAGAAGGGCAACTTCATCTATGTCTACACCACTGAAGAACTCGTCGAGTTCGAAGCGCTCTCCCGCCAGCAGACGACAAAGGTCATCTCGCTCGACTACCTCAACGCAACCGACGCTTCTGAGTTTGCCAAGATGCTCCTCTCAGAGAGCGGCTCGATCACCGCCAACGCCCAGACCGAAGCGTTCTCCATCACCGATGGCTCGCCAACAGGTGCAGACAACTACGCCAACTCGGCCATAATTGTGATCCATGATTTCGAAGAGAACATCAACGAAATCCTGACTCTGATCTCAGAGCTCGATACCAAGCCGGCCCAGATCCTCGTCGAAGCGACGATTCTTCAGACCACACTCAACGAAGCCAACGCCTTTGGTATGGACTTCGCGCTCATTCAAAACCTCGATTTTTTAGATTTCGTAGGCACTGGTGGGCCTTTGAGCGTTGTTGACAGCTTGCTCACTGGTAAGGGCGAAACAATCGACGGCACCGCGGTCAACGCGGCCGGTGGCGGACATGGCACAGGAGTCAGCTCGACCGTTGGTAATACCGCAGGTGCAGCCGGGCTCAAAGCCGGTTTCGTCAACGGCGATGTCGGTGTCTTCCTCCGCGTTCTCGACGAGATCACCGATGTGACGGTCGTCTCGAATCCCAAGCTACTCACACTCAATCGCCAGCCCGCACGCGTGCTCGTTGGTACCCGTGTTGGTTATCTCAACAGCACAACCACTGATACTTCAACAACCCAGTCCGTAGAGTTCCTCGATGTCGGTACCCAACTCTCGGTTCGTCCGTTCGTTTCCAAGAACGGGCTCATCCGCCTCGAGCTTCGTCCGCAGGTCTCGAACTTCACGCTTCGCCAGGTCTCAGATGGTGCAGGCAACACGGTGACTATTCCAGACGAAGACACGACCGAAATGAACACCAATGTCATGGTTCAAGATGGCCAGACCGTCGTGCTCGGCGGGCTCTTCACCGAAACAACCTCGACCACCCGTCGCCAGGTGCCTGTCCTGGGCGATATCCCGCTCATCGGCAGCGCATTCAAGGGCTATGACGACGAAACCCGACGTTCAGAAATCATCTTCCTGATCACGCCTTCAATCGTCAATGACACCGTTCTTGATGAATCTGGCGAAATGGGCAATCAATACATCGAGCACGCGCGCTACGGTGCACGCAAGGGATTGCTTCCATGGTCGCGTGAACGCCGCGTCGGTCAGCTGTTGATCTCCGCTCGTGAACACGCCGACAACGGCGATATCGAGCAGGCACTCTCCAAGGTCGATCGTGCACTCCGCCTGATGCCAATGTCGCCAGACGCCCGTGGACTGCGAACAGAACTCACCGCAGATTTTCGCACGACACCAAGCCGAAGCCTTATGGAAGGTATGCTCCACAACGAGCTCCACTTCGGCGGCAAGACGACATCGATCAGCTCGCCAAACCAAGTCAACCCATTCGTAAACCCTGTAGCTCAATCAACTGATGTCGCAGCCAACGGGCCCGTCGATCAGCCAGCCGAGTTCGACCCAAGCTCAGACGAAGACTTCGTCCCCGACGCATCATTCGAGAATCAGCCGATGGTGGAAGTTGAAGTCGATTCAGTTTCCGACGCATCGTTTGATTTCGAATCGCCAATCCAGGACGAGTTCGTTCCCGAACCAACCACGCCTGAATCAGTCGCAACCAGCGATGTTGAGTCACCAGAGTTCTCATCACCAGAGTTCGTCTTCGGCGATGGGCACACCCAGGCCCCACTCGATGCGCCGTCCGGCGAATCATTCGAGACTTCATTCGACACGACTTTCTCAAGCCCAGAGTCAACCACCGAGTTCGACCAGATGAAGTCAGTCGTCACCGGCGAGCAGACCGCGGTCAACTTCACCCAAGTCGATCCGGGTTCGGATGCTCAGTTCGCTGATGGTTGGACTCAGGCATCGGATTCAGAGTTCGCTCCCAGTGACAACAACAACCAAGACTCATTCTCAGTCGCGGCAGGTAAGTTCGATGGTCAGTTGATCATCCCATTACCCGGCGGCGGTGCATTGCGTCTCGATTGGCCTTTGGGCTTCGATTATGTCGCCGACGGCTCATCAAGCACACCAGTTGAAGCTGATGAAACACTCGAATCCGAAGCGACCTTCACCGAAGTACCCGTCGATTCCGAGTAAATCACCGATTTGGTGGACAAATCGATAGGTTCAACTGACTCGCCAAGGCTATCGGGCCGAAACGAGTACTGCCAACACCACTCTCAGGAGCATTGCAGATGCACATGAATAAGGTCCAAACAGCACTCGTTTCTTCAACCATGATTTTGACTACCCTCGCTGGGTGCTCGGGTCAGGGCAATTACACACGCCAGGGCGTATCGATGGCCAAGGAACGCATGAGCTTCCTCAAGAGCGCAACCGAATGGGAACTCGCCCGCCAGGCATTCCTCGCAGGCGATCTTGAGAAGGCAATGCGGAAAGTCGATATCTCGCTTTCGATCAACGATACCGTCATCAAATCACATGTGCTCAAAGGGCGCATCCAGATCGAGATGGGCGACTTAGGAAATGCGCTCAAATCAATGCGTACCGCAGCGACACTCAATCCAGAAGATTCCGACGCCCAGTACTATCTCGGTGTCATCTTCGAACGAATCAACAAGCCCGAAGAAGCGTACACCCATTTCGAAAACGCGTGTGAGTTCGACGACTACAACCCGGCCTACGCGGTCGCGGCTGCCGAGATGCTGATCGATCTTAATCGCATCGAAGAAGCAAAGATGTACCTCGGAACCATCCCGATGGCCCAGAACAACGCGGGCATCCGTCAATCACTCGGGCACATCGCGTTACTCGAACATGACTACGAAGCCGCGGTGAAGTTCTTTAACAACGCCCGCTTGCTCGCTCCAGACGATGAGGGCATTGTAGAGGACCTCATTCACGCCCAGATGTTTGCAGGTGAGTTTGGCGACGCCGAACGCAACATCGCGTCATTGCTCAAAAAACCTGATAACACCGATCGGCGCGATCTCAAGATTCTCCATGCCAAGACACTGCTCAATACGGGTCGACCCGTTGAAGCCCGCACAATCTATCAGGACCTCCTCTCCTCAGCCGAGGGCAAGAGCGATGTCGATTCATGGGTTGGCTTGGCAAACGCATCATTCGTGATCAACGATATGCGAACCGTGCGCAAGGCTGCCACGCGGATCGTCGCGATCGCACCCGATTCCCACGAGGGGTACCTGCTCTACGCGATGTACCATCGCCAGGCAAAGGATTACCGATCATCGCTCGCGTCGATCAACAGGGCCCTGGCCAGTTCGCCGATGGACGCGGGAATGTATGCTTTCCAAGCGATGATTCTCAATGATCTCGATCAGCATACACAAGCATTCGCCAGCATCGCCTACGCGGTCAAGCTCGAGCCGGGCAATCCACGGTATATGCAAATGCGTGATCAGTTCGGCACCGGCACATTCGCCGAAGTCCAAACCGACTAAATCCAGCCCAGCAATCTAAGAAGATTCACATCACCCGCAGATCGACCAACACTGGTTCGACGCGGGTGTTTCCATTCCAGGTCGAAACCTTCGGCTCAACAATCACCTCGACGGGCGCACCCGCCGGGATCTGATCCACATATCGTGCCCAGTTCCATGCGACGATACGGAGCATCGGGCCGCTGTTGGATCGTGAGCCAACCCGGAACGATAAATGATTCCCAGTCTTGCCCATCGGGGTCGGTGAGCCGTTGAGCTTGAGCCCATTGATCCGAAGCCGAACCTGACGATTTCCAGCGCCAAACGGTGCGATGCGATCGAGCTGACGGATGGAGGTGACGCTCAGCTCCGAAAAATCAGCAACACAGTCATACTTGGCATGATGCACCAGATCGCTCTCGTCTAAGTTCTCGTTGGCATAGGCAATAAACGCATCAGCGAACGCGTCAAACCCCTCTGGGTCACACTTCATCCCCGCAGCCATGTCGTGTCCGCCATAGGTCCCGAGCAAATCTTTACACGCGTCAAGACCAGCGTGTAGATTAAACCCTTCGATGCTCCGCCCGGAGCCTTTGCACGCGTCGGGCGTGCGTTGCATCAAGATCGTGGGTCGAGCGAACCGATCGACCAATCGTGAGCACACAATCCCGACAATCCCCGGATGCCAGTCCTCATGTGCCAGCACAATCGCCCGCTTGTCGCTTTGGGTCATGCCCGCAGCGATCGCCATCTCGACAGCTTGCGTCACGATCGCGAGTTCTTGCTTCTTCCGCTCATCATTGATCCGAGAGAGCTCATCTGCGAGTTCAACCGCCCGCTCGCCTTTGGCATCGGTCATGAGTTCAAGCGCATCGCACGCATGTCCGAGCCGACCGATCGCATTGAGCCGGGGCGCGAGCCGAAACCCGATTGCTTCGGTATCGATCTTTTCGGAGTCCAGCCCTGATGCTTTGATCAACGCCTGCAAACCTTCGTTGGGAAGCGTTGGAATCCGTGACAACCCGTGCTTCACGATCACCCGGTTTTCATCAACCAAAGGCACAATGTCCGCGATCGAACCCAACGCTGCGAATCCCAACAGATCCACCAGCACCGTCCGCATCGCAGGCGAGACCTTCTCGCCACCCGCATCCATTGTCGCCATTCGCCACGCGAGTTTGTAGGCAACCCCCGCACCGCAGAGCTCACCGAACGGATACTTCGAATCTGGGCGACGCGGATGCACCACCGCAAACGCATCGGGCAGGTCATCCATGCTCTGGGGCGGGTTGTGATGATCGGTGATGATCAGATCAACCCCGAGTTCCTTGGCGACAATCGCAGGCTCGATCGCGGTGATTCCACAATCAACCGAAACGATGACCTTCGCACCCTCATCGACTAATGTGCGGATTGCATCCGAGTTGATCCCGTATCCTTCGTCGAGCCGGTGGGGGATGTACGAGCTGATCTTTGCATCGGGTTTGATCGTGCGGATGAGATGGATCAGGATGGCCGATGCCGTCACGCCATCGACATCATAATCACCAAAGATCACAATCGGCTCGTCCGCGTTGACCGCTTGGAGTATCCGTGTCGCCGCTTTGTCCAGGTCGGGAATCCCAGACGGATCGTGCATTTCTTTGAGCGACGGATTCAAAAAGGCGTTGCCTTGTTCATCGGGTTTGATCCCCCTCGCCATCAGCACCCGATCAATCAATACGCCGCTGAGTTTATCATCCGATCGCGCCTTCCACACCCGTGTCAATCCCCGATCAATCCCTTTGGGAAGCTTGATTTCGATCAAACGGTTTGTCTGGGCGTTGGCGTTGGGCATATTGATCTCGTCTTTATCAATCTCAGAATGATGACAAGCCTATCCGACGAGCCGGGCATTTATCCGATAGACTCTCTCATATGGTCAAGCTTACCAAAATCTACACCCGCACGGGCGATCAGGGCACCACCGGGCTCGGCACCGGCAAACGCGTCGCCAAATCCCACCCCCGCGTCGAGGCCTACGGCTGTGTCGACGAAACAAACGCGTTCCTAGGCCTAGCCGTCCACAGTGCCCAAGAATCCAAATCCGAGCTGGCCAAGCCACTTGAGCTCATTCAGCACGATCTCTTCGATCTCGGCGCCGATTTATGCACACCGATCACCAAGGACGAAGCGGTT
The DNA here is from genome assembly GCA_913062615.1 of uncultured bacterium. Classification (GTDB taxonomy): domain Bacteria; phylum Planctomycetota; class Phycisphaerae; order Phycisphaerales; family UBA1924; genus UBA1924. Next base: position 12,666 of record CAJXXI010000047.1, read on the forward strand.
GGCAGTGCCCTGCGGATTACTGAGCCTCAGGTCAAGGCACTCGAAGATCTGATCGATACGCACAACGCCGATCTCGAATCCCTCACGAGCTTCATCCTCCCCGGCGGCTCAAAGCTCGCTGGCGATCTGCATGTCGTCCGCACCGTCTGCCGACGGGCCGAGCGGGTGGTTTCGCACCTCATCGAGATCGAATCCGAAGAAACCTCGGGCCTGACGATGCAGTACCTCAATCGGCTCTCCGATCTGCTCTTCGTGTTCTCTCGGGTGGCCAATACCAATGGCAAGGACGATGTGCTCTGGGTTCCGGGGAAGAATCGTTCAGAGAACATCAAATAATCCACGCGAACCAATCGCCCACCCGATATAGTTGTTTGCGTGCACAAACAAATAGAACAACTCGTCGGTGCTGTCCTCCAACTTGACACCAATCATCTCGTTGAGAATCTTGATGTGCTCGAGGTCCGCCGGAACACGGTGCAGTTCCTTGGGCTGATGGCTTTGCTCGGCGTTGTTGTGATCGCGATGCAGTCGATGCGTGTGGGCACGATGGATATGGCCTTTGTCGCGATCGGGTTTGTTTGGGCGGGGCTCTATATCACAGCCGGCGCGGTGGTGTATTTTTTCAATCCTACGAAAATCTGGTGCATCCGTATATCACTTCTGGTGATCGCGGCAGAGGGTTTGGTCGCGATTATCCGCTGGGTGGTTTACAAAGACCCAAGCCCTGGCGGCGACACCATCATCGGGGTGCTCATCGGGCTGACGCTCGGTGCATTGCTCTTGCCTTGGACCCCAAAGCAGACCCTCGGGCTGAGCATCCTCTGGATCGTCGGGTCAGGGCTCGCGTTGATCATCAACAAACAAGCCGAGGACTTTTCGATTCTCGGTGCCATGTTCGCCTATATCGTTGTGACGATCCCGGGCACGATGATCTCGTTCTTCCGATCGACCCGTTTGCAGGATCAGTTCGAACTTCACTTCATCAAGACCCAATACGAAGAGGTCCGCGAGGAACTCCAAGCCGCCAAGCGCATCCATGAACGCGGGTTCCCCAAGCCCAAGTCCTCGGGCGATATCCGTTTCACCTATACCTATCGCCCGATGAGTCAGATCGGAGGCGATTCGATCTTCGCGTCGATCGAACATCCGGGCGAAGCAAAGTCGCCTTTGACGCTGGTGCTCTACGATGTGACCGGGCACGGGCTTTCTGCTGCGTTGACTGCCAATCGGCTTCAGGGTGAACTCATGCGGATCATGGGTGAAGACCCGACGATTGATCCTGGCGAGCTGCTCACAAAGATGGACCGGTATGTCTGCCTAACGCTCGCTGATTCGGCGGTGCTTGTCAGCGCAGTCGCGTTCAATGCCGACCCGGTCAAAGGCACCATCCGCATCGCCAATGCAGGGCACCCCGCGCCGATCCTCCGCAATGCCCGAGGCACCACCGGGCGCTTCAACTCGACTTCTTCTGTTCTTGGTGTCGGGATCGGCACCGAGAACAAGCCGACGGTCGAAGAGCACCCGTTCCTGCCCGGAGATTCGTTGATCGCCTATACCGATGGCGTCTCTGAAGCGGTGGGGCATGGCGGCGAGTTGTACACAACCCAAGGCGTAGAGCGGGTCTTGAGCGAAGATTGGACCGAACAACAAGAGCGTTGGCCTGAGAAGATTCTCACAGATGTAGAAAAAAGGCGTGCAGGATCGGCATCAGACGATATCCTCATAGTGGAACTCTACCGGGCGTAATCCCAATACCCATTACCCGAGCAGCTTTGAGGAGCATGGATTGGCAACAACCGCATCATTTGAAACCACTGAGTTTCGCAGATCATTCACCATCGAGACCGATGAGCTCTTGCGCAGGCGATTGATCTGGTATATCTCGTTGTGGGGTGGGATCAGCTTTATCTCGCTGGTCTTCACCATCATCATGCTGGTGCGTGGTGTAGATGTCACCAATGTGCTCTCGGATAACTGGCAGCGGGCGTTCTTTATCTTGACTTCGATCATCTGGTTCGGGGCATACCTCACCGCTTTGCTCGTCGCGGTTGGTCGGCGGGTGTCTACGCAATCAATTGTGCATATCTCGATGGGTTTGATTATGCTTGACGGTGCCCTGGGCATCGGCATGCGGGTCATGGACATGAACATCGGTCCAACAGCGATCGCAACCTTTGTGATCTCCCATTTCATCGCGTGCTGCCTATTCCCATGGACGATCCGTCAGGCGATTCTCCCCGTTGCTATGATCGCCACAGCGAGCTGTTTCAGTCATATCGTCATCGAACACAATGCCTTGCTCAATACTTTGTTGCTCACCGCAGCATTGATCCTTGTTGCGACCCCAGGGGTCATTATTATTGCGATTAAACACTCGCAGCGCATCCAACGATCAACCAACCGATTCCTCTCCAAACGCTACGGCATGCTTCGCCAAGAACTCGCTTATGCCCGCCAAGTCCACGAGGCGCTCTATCCGGCACCACGCATCACCGGCAATATCCGGTACACCTACAAATACGAACCCATGCAGCAAATCGGGGGCGACTATCTCTATACCAAAATTACCGAAGCTGTTGACGGCAAGGGCGAGAAGCTCTCGGTTGTCATTATTGATGTGACAGGGCACGGGATCCCCGCAGCCCTCACCGTCAACCGCCTCCATGGCGAGATCGATATCTGCTTCGCAGAAAACCCGGAAATCTCGCCCGGCGAACTGCTCGAAAAACTCAACAAGTATGTTCACCTGACCTTGGCCAAGCACTCGATCTACGCGACAGCTGTCTGCC
>CAJXXI010000048.1 GCA_913062615.1 uncultured bacterium
GACGAGCGGGTTGCCGACATAGCGGTCGTCGAACATGACCGCGCCGTTGATGGTGGGGATGCCCATGCGGTTGCCGTAGTCGCGGACGCCGCCGACGACTTCGGTGAGGATTTGTTTGGGAGGCAGGCACCCGGCCGGGATGTTGGGCATGTCTGGATAGGCGACACAGAAGACATCGGTGCTTGCGATGGGTTTGGCCGCGAGCCCGGTCCCGATGATGTCTCGGATGCATCCGCCGATCCCGGTGGCCGCTCCGCCATAGGGTGCGAGGGCGGATGGATGGTTGTGTGTTTCGACCTTGATGCACACGGCGTTTTCGTCGTCGAACTTGATGATCCCGGCGTTGTCGACGAACACGGAGAGTGTCCAGTCGATGCCTTCGTCGATGAGTTCGAAGGTGGCGGCGGCGACGGTGGACTTGAGCAGGTTGTTGATGGTGTAGGAACCATCGTCGTGCATGGTGGCGCCGGGGCGTGATTCTGGCGCGACATCACCAGACGCATTGGTGGTGGGGTCGCCGGTGTAGTGGATGGTGGATTTGAGTGTTTTATGAACGCAGTGCTCGGACCAGGTCTGGGCGAGGGTTTCGAGCTCGATGTCGGAGGGTTCACGATCGAGTGATTTGTAGTGGGCTTGGATCGCCTGCATCTCGTTGAGGGCGAGGAACAAATGGCCTTCGCGGGAGAGCACTTCGAGCTGCGCGTCATCGAGATCGCGGATGGTGACATGGGCGAGCTTGAAGTCGTGGGTGTGCCCGTGTGGGAGCTGGTCGGGGTGGAAGGGGGTTGCGTGGACGCCGGCGATGACTGGGTTGGCGAGGAGTCGGCTGGCGAGTGTTTGGGCTTTGGCTTCGGAGATGCCGAGGATGTCGTAGCGGTCGCCGGTGGTGACGGCGGCGCGAATACCGGTTAAGGCGAAGATCGCGTCGGACACAGACTGTGCGGGCGGGTCCATGACTCCGGGGAGTGGGTGGATCTCGACGAGCGAGCCTCGGGGTTCGGAGGCTCCGATGTGGGCGTATTCGACGACGGGGTTGGTGAGGAGCCCGTTGATGATCTGGTTGAGTTGGTCGGTGGTGAGCTCGGCCTCGATGAGGTAGACGCGGCACCAATGGGCGCCTTCGAGGGGGATGCCAATAGATTTGGCGTTCTCGATCAGGGCGTGAGCCCGCGGGTCGCCGGCGTGGGCGGTGGGGTGGATCTCTACGCGGTGGACGGTGTGTCCAGCTGGGAGATCGGGCGATGAGACGGACGATTTGGGTGCGGTGGTCGTGCTCATGGGCGATGGTAGACCGGCGAGGTGCGAGGTGGGTATGATGGGGGCGTGAATGATCCAACCAATGCAAATTCTGATACCCAACCATTGCCGACCGTTGAGCTCTACACCGATGGGGCCTGCTCGGGGAATCCTGGGCCGGGGGGTTGGGCGTTCTTATTGAGGCATCCAAAGACCGGCAAGGCGATCGAGCGCAACGGGGGCGCGAAGGACACGACCAATAACCGTATGGAGCTTTCCGGGGTTATAGAAGGTCTCGGTGCATTGACCCGCCCAAGCACGGTTGAGCTGTTTTCGGACTCCAAGTATGTCCTCGATGGGCTTGAAAAATGGATGGCCGGTTGGAAGCGCAGGGGTTGGAAGACGGCGAGCAAGCAGCCAGTCAAGAATGTGGATCTTTGGAAACAGCTCGATGAGCTCAAGAAGAAGCACACGATCAAGTTTCACTGGGTCAAGGGGCACGCTGGGCACGCGGAGAATGAGCGGGTGGATGACCTGGCGGTCGAGGCGCGAGATATGTACGCCGGGCGATGATTGAAGAAGACCTGTCCGTCTGTGACGCCTGTTCGGATGCTAACGGATCCCCCCTCAAACACATTGAATGCGATCTACCAGTTTGCCCGCATAACCGGCAAGGGTTTGGCACACTCTCACAGCATGGGTCTGAACCGGACCCGCCAAACCACCGATGAATAGGGAAGATGCACGGGATTGTTGTCTGTGCGAAAAGGTTGTTCATCTCCGGAGAACTCGCTGTGGAACTCGATGCCATACTTCGTCAAGCTCATGAAGCGGATGCTTCGGATATTCATATTGTCTCAAACGAACCCGCGTCGATGCGGGTGCATCAGGTGATCAAGCCTATGAGTGAGATGAAGATGGATCCGATGGTCGTTGAGGAGATGTTCAAGAGCATCTCCAACAAGGAAGTGCTCGCGATGTTCGCACGCGACAAGGACGCCGACTTCTCGTATGAGATCCCGGGTCTCGCTCGATACCGTGTCAATGCCCATATGCAAAAGGGTGTGATCGGTTTGGCGATGCGTGCGATTAAGACCAAGGTGCCACCGCTGAGTGCGTTGGGATTGCCCGAGGTGATCGCTCGCTTGACCTATCTCCCGCGTGGATTGGTGCTCGTGACGGGTGATACCGGTTCGGGTAAGTCCACCACGCTCGCGGCGATGATCCAGTCGATGAATCAGCGGTACTCAAAGCATATTATCACGCTCGAAGACCCGGTCGAATACATGTTTGATTCGGACCAGTGTCTGATCGAACAGCGTGAGCTCGGGCGCGACATGATCAGCTTTACCTCTGGTTTGAAGCATGCCTTGCGTCAGGACCCGGACATTATTCTGGTCGGCGAAATGCGTGACCTTGAAACAACCTCGTTGGCGATCTCGGCTGGCGAAACCGGTCACTTGGTCTTGTCCACGCTCCATACGGTGAATGCTTCGCAGACTGTGTCTCGTATTATTGATATGTACCCATCGGGTCAGCAGAGCCAGATTCGTTCGATGCTCTCGACGACTTTGCAAGCCGTGGTTTCTCAGACGCTCTTTACACGCAGCGATCGCCCTGGGATGGTTCCTGCGGTGGAGACCTTGCTGTGCACGCCCGCGGTTCGCAACCTGATCCGCGAGAACAAGATCTTTGAAATCCCCAATGTGATCGAGACCTCGCGTGCCATTGGCATGTGCTCTTTGGATTCTTCGATCGCCGAGTTGTACTTCAACGGCACGATCTCGAAAGAAGATGCGATCGCCAAGGCGGTCTTCCCAGACAAGCTCGAACGCCAGCTTGTTGCCTAAAAATAAAATGTGTGAGTAGGAGTTCCTATGCCAAACTATCGCTTCCAGGTTAAATCACAGGACGGCAAGATCCAATCGGGCACGATGGCTGCCGACAGCGCGAGCGCTGCTGCAGCGATTCTGCGCAATCAGGGCGTCCATGTGATGGCGGTTGACCAAGACAAGGGTGGCAAAGGGACCGGCAGCAAGTTTGCCGACTTTCTTGCAGCGGCCAACTCATCGAAAGCCACACAGAAGCATGTGCTCGATTTTACGACCCAGCTCTCGGTGATGATCCGTGCGGGCATCAACCTGCGGGCGGCACTCGACGGCATCGCAGACCAAACCGACCACCGGACTTTTAAGAAGGTGATCGAATCGCTCAAAGCGGATGTGGAGAGTGGTAAGCAGTTTTCTGACGCACTCGCACGGTATCCGAAGCTCTTTGGGCCGCTGTATATCAATATGGTGCGGGCATCAGAAATGTCGGGTTCGTTCTCAGAGATGCTCGATCGGATCGGTGGGTATATTGCCCAGCAGATCGAGACCAAGAAGATGGTGATCGGTGCATCGATTTATCCAGCGATTATTGGCGGGATGGCGGTCACGGTGACTGTCTTCTTGCTGACCTTTGTGTTGCCCAAGTTCTATACGATCTTTGAGGGCAAAGAAGATGTGTTGCCCTGGGCGACCAACTTCTTGATGATGCTCTCGAAGACCCTGACTGATCAATGGCCTTTCCTCCTCGGCGGGGTTGTGGTAGTCGGTGGATCGGTGTTCGCGTTTATCAAAACCGAGCTCGGGTCATTCTGGGTGGACAAGCTCAAGCTCACGATCCCGGTGCTCAGGTCGATGTTCCGTTCGTTGTACATCACTCGTTCATTGCAGACGATGGGTCAGCTGATCAACGCGGGCGTGCCGATGCTTGATACGCTGACGATTACCAGTGAGATTTCGGGCAACAAGATTTACGAGGGCATGTGGCGCAAGGTTCACAACTCGGTCAAGCAAGGGCGCAAGATCGCTGAGCCGTTGCAGAAGGATGCGATTTTACCCAAGGCGGTGATCCAGATGATCTCCGCGGGCGAAGAGTCCGGTAAGCTCGGCGAGGTGCTTGACGAGATTTCGGTGTTCTACGCCAAACAGCTCAAAGACCATATCCGCGCAGTTACCGGAATGATCGAGCCCATCATGATCATCCTAATGGGTTCAATCGTCGGTTTTATTGCGATGGCGATCATCCTTCCTATCTTCAAGATGAGCCAGCTCGTGTCGTAATGGATGCTTAGAGGGTAATCGGGCATAAACCGCCCATCAAGCAAAGGGAGAGACACAACGATGCGCAGCAGTACCAAACCCAATCTATCGCGGGGGCGTGCAGGAACCGGTGGGTTTACCCTCATCGAGACCTCTATGGCGACCGTGATCATCGGGGTCGGGGTGCTCGCGATGGTTGATGCCCAATCGGCATTTATCGTGTCCAACCAGTGGTCTTCGCATGCAGCGAGCGCGACCTTCCTCGCCAATGAAATCCGCGAGTTCACCCGCAATCTGCCTAAGCACGATCCTGTCAACGGGTTGGTCCTGATCGACGACGGCAACGGCAACATGGTGATCTCTGGGTGGGGCTTTGATGGTGGTGAGGTGACCGTCGACGACTTTGATGACATCGATGACTTTGATGGCATCACTTTTTCGTATGTTGGTACACCGGGACTCAACGACAAAGATCTGCCCGGGCCGATCAACTCTTTCGGCGAGGTGATCCCTGCATTGAGCCATGAAGGTGTCGAGCAAGGATACACCGATTCGGAATCCATCTTTAGTGGCGACGCCATGTATGGATGGTTCCAGACGATATCGGTCGTGAAGATCGATCCGTTCGATACCTCGGTCGTGCACGACAACTCATACTTTGAGCTTCCCAATGGCTCATTCCCGGGTCGGCTTGTTGACGAGTATCCGTTGCGTGTGAGCGTGAGCGTGTTTTATCAGGGGGTCAACGATATCGAGGCGGATCTGGTCACCACGGTGACATGGATCGTGCCTTGAACTTGTTTTTGCGATTGTTTTTTTCCCCCAGCTCGGACGCGAGAGGCTTAGTAATGATAACACCCCGAGTACAGACACAGCGCAATGGGCACAAGAAGCCATCGCTTGCCAATAAGGGCAAGCGAGCGGCGTTGATCACCCGCCGAGGGATTGCTTCGGTATTGGCGATGATGTTCTTGATTATGTTTGGATCACTTGTCGCCGCGATGGCGGTGGCCGCGACGGGCAATATTCGTACCGCGAATATGCACCTGCATGTGATGCGTGCGATGAGCGCCGCCGAGACCGGGCTTGCGGTCGCCGAGCACCGACTCTCCGAAGCGTCTTCACGGTTTATCATCGCTGAGAGCGATATCGACGCGGATGTGGCGTGGGCACTCTGGCGTGGCGACGCGGCGATGATCGGGACCTTTATTGTTTCCGAGCCGTTTGATGGGTACACCGAAGCGGGGCTCCCGAGCGGGATTGCTCAGGCGTTGGTCAATGCGCACAGCGAGGATGCCAATATCCTTGTCGGGTTTGATTATGTAGGCGAGCCGGCGATCGAAGGCGCTCCTGGCGCGATTCCTGTGGGGACTTACGAGTCTTCGTATTGGGTGAATACGCCTGCGATACTGGTCGAAGAATGGGTCGATCCAGACAACGCCAATCCACCACCCGCGTACCAGATTCGGTATGCGCCGCTCGCTGGCGGCGAATACATCCGCGTGATCGTCGAGGGCATTGTCTACGACTTCCAACGCAACAACAAACCAATCCGCCGAATCATCACGCGCGATTACAAGATGACCAAATCGGTTGACCAAGCGATTATCTCGCACGCAAAGATTCTGATCGGGAAGAATGTTCAGATCGAAGGCGAGCTGGGATCACGGTTCGATGAGATTGGCTTTGAGAACGGCGATCCGATCGTGATGCGTTCGGACTTCTTTGGTCTTGATCCGGTTTTGGATCAGAAGATCGCAGATTTCTGGACAGCGATTGGAACCTCTGACATCGACGGGGACAATCGGCTCCGGTTCGGACATCCCGTCGAGGGGGCGGGGATTCCTGCGGATCAAGACTATGACGGCGATAGCAATCTCGACGGCGCGTTCAACGACGCAACCGCCAATGGGTATCTTGATGAGATGGATATTTTTATCCGCCACTATGACACCAATGGCGACGGCCGCGTGACGCTTTCGGCGGCGCTGATCCTCGGTACCCGCGCCGGGCTTGATGGCAGCGCACCCGAGTTTGTTGGTGCTGGGGGCGTGGGGATTGATGAAGACCTCGCACTCTTGATTGATGGCGGGCTCCCGGATCGCAACGAGAACGGAATTTCTGGGTTTATTGATGCCAATAACAATCGGATCTTTGAGCCTTTGGACGAAGACCCCGCAGACTTTGACCAGATTCATAACACCTATCCTGACGCAGAACTCGGGTGGCGTGATGGGTATCTTGATGTGAACGATCGGTACGCGAAGGTTCGTGGCGGGCTTATTTTTAAGGTTTCGGCGAGTGATTGGGAGGCCGGGCAGGGTCCGATCGAAGAGCGATTACGAGGGACCATTGTGCCCGGTGACGACGAATCGGCGTTGGTTTTCAACGCGGACAACATGACGCTTCCAGATATCAATGCATCGAGCTTTGCCGACACGGAAAACGCGTTGATCGCGGCGGCCGACGGCGATTTGTTCTGGCAGCAGGTCGCTGACCAGCTCAGTACCAATGTTGGTTCACTCGAAACTTGGACCTTGGCGATGAATCCTGGTGATCCAGATGCGCCGCATCTGTTCCCGATCTGGGATGATGCCGACTTTGATGGTTTGCCAGACAACTCTGGGTGGGCGTACTTTGAGAACTCGCCGTTCAACTCACCGAACCATTCGGATGTCTATTGGCGTCCGGTATTCGAGAACATGGTGTTCCGCAATGTGAAGGTGCCCCAGGGCATCAACGGGTTGTTCGTCAACTGTACATTTGTCGGCTCGACCCATGTGCGGACCCATTCGGACAACACACACGGGATGTGGCAGGAGTTGGGCACGAATCTGCTAGATTCTGGCGGTATCCCGACACCGAAGTTCGCACGCGTTATCTATGGCGATGATGCTGGTGAAGACGCGGCCAACTCGCCTCCGACCTTGCCGGGCAGTGCGATACCGCCCAATGCGTATATCTTGATGACCGATCCGGGGATCTCGCCTTTGGATGTTGGCGATGTGCCTTTGAGCGAAATCGGTACTTATGGTACGAGCTATGCCCTCTTGCCAGAAGCCCTCATTGTTGATGGCAACCGGATCACCGATACGAAGAAGCTGTCGAATAATATTCGATTCCATGATTGTTTGTTCGTAGGTTCGATCGTGTCTGATACACCCAGCGCGTACACACAGGTACGCAATAAGCTTCAGTTTACGGGCGCGACCCAGTTTACGACGGTGCATCCGAGCGAGCCTGAGAACGGGTACCTGAATCCGGATGAGAGCGATATGGAAACAATTTTGACGAGTTCGATGATGCTGCCGAACTATTCGGTGGACTTGGGTTCGTTCAACTCGCCAACAGAGCAGGACATTGTGCTGCAGGGTGCGATAATCGCGGGCGTGCTCGATGCACGCGGAAATACGACCATTGACGGTGCGTTATTGTTGACCTTTGATCCGACCTTTGGCCAAGGGCCTTTGATGGATATCTTTGGCAATCCGATCGGTAATCCGTCCGGGTTTAATACCTCGCTTGGGTACTTCGGTGCGGGCGACGGCGACTATGAATCAATCGATCCTGCCGACCTGCCGATCGTTGGCGGGATACGGATCGTTGGATACGACACCACTGGTGACGGATTGGCCGATGTGTCGTATACCGAAGCCCAGCCTCCGGGTTCGACCCCGGTGCCTTTTAATGGGTTCGGGAAGATCCGCGTCCGACACAATCCAAATATGCGTCTGCCGTCGGGTTTGATGCTGCCGATGTCGATGCCTCCAGTCCGGGGCACCTACCAGGAGGGCACGCTGTGAACAAGTGTACAAACACAACCCGACACACAACTCGGCGTGGCTTCTCGATGGTCGAAGTGTTGATCTCATTGGTGATCTCGGCGACGCTGCTCACCGCAACCTTGGGCGCACTCGATGGATCGTTCAAAGCCTATAAGGTGACGACCGAGGGTGCATCGACCAATGTGGTCGCCCGCATCGTGATGCAACGCCTGACAGCCATGATCCGCACCGGGGATTCGTTCGGCCCATACCCAATCAACCCGATCACTACCCCTGTGCTTGAGTCTGATTATATCGAGTTCGTGTCGTTCCGTGATCCGGTCAACGGCATCGAGCGTGTGACGCGCCTCGAAAAACGAACCGGTGCGACAGGCAGCGGCCCGTTCGAGCTGTGGTACATCGTGACGACCTATGCCAACGGCTCATGGGAGAGCGAAAACGAAGCGCCGTTGCTTGAGAATCTGAACGATGTAGTGTTCACCATGAACTACGATGTCGGCCCAAGGCTCAAACGCGTGACAGTCGATCTGATCATTCAACCAGATGATCTCGGCGATGTCGCGTTGGGGTCACACCTTGAAGCCCCGGTCATTCGGCTCGTTGCGAGCGCAGCTCCAAGGCTCAATGACTAATCGCGGTATCCGTTTGGATGATCTTTGAGCCAGTTGAACGCGCTGGCGACCACCTCGTCGATATCTGTAATCTGAGCATCCCAGCCCAGCGTTGATTTGATCTTCGCTGGGTTGTTGTAGAGCGCGATCGCATCGCCGGCCCGTTTGGGCGCGTCATGAACCGTGAAGTCGACACCCGAGACCCGCTTGACCGAATCAAGAATCTCGCGGACCGAATAGCCTTTGCCGATCCCGACATTGAATGCTTCGATCTGTCCGATCTGGGTTGAATCCATCGCCAGAGCATGGGCCGAGATCAGGTCTTCGACATGGACATAGTCGCGGATGTTGGTGCCGTCGGGTGTTGGGTAGTCGGTCCCGAAGATCGACATGGACTCTCGTTTACCAAGTGCGGCGTCGATGGCGACGGGGATCAGGTGTGTTTCGGGTGTGTGGTCTTCGCCGAGCATCCCGGTGCGATCGCTGCCGGCGACATTGAAGTAGCGGAGCATGGTCAGCGCGATGGGGTTATTGTCGATCGTGCGTTTGTTGGCGTAGTCTTTGAGGATGTGCTCGAAGTGGAGTTTGGTGTAGCCGTAGGGCGAGGTGGGGGATTGGGGGCAATGTTCGGGGACGGGGATCATGTTGGTTGGGGGGTTGCCGTAGGTCGCGCAGGAGGATGAGAAGATGAATCGCTTGATCCCTTTGCCGCCGTGGGCTGCGTCGCATGCATCGAGGAGCCCGATGCCTGAGGAGATGTTGTTGCGGTAGTACCACAACGGGTCTTCGACGGATTCGCCGACATACGCGAGGGCGCCAAAGTGCATGACGGTGTCGAGTTCGTTGGTGTCGAGTGTTTCGAGGACGGCTTTGGAATCGCCAAGGTCGGCGTGAACGAAGTTGAAGCTCTTGGCGTGTGCAGCCTTGAGCATGTCCATGGGTTTTTGGTGCCCACGAAGGAGGTTGTCGAGGGCGACGACGGTGTGCCCGTCTTTGAGCAGCCTTTGGCAGGCGTGTGAACCGATATATCCTGCTCCGCCGGTAACCAGAATCCGCATGGGTTGCTCCGCTGTTGCTTGTTGTGGATCAGCTATGTGCTGATTCTACGATCTGGATCTACCGTTGGATCGGAAATGTGGTCGATGATCTGAACGCGGGGGGCTTAAAATCCATACAATGAGCATGGCAGCGCCCATATCGGCGTGTTGTCCGGCAAGGAGCATGATGGCAGATTCGTTTACATCGGACTTTAAACGCTTTTTCACGCGTGGTTTAGCAGTTTTATTGCCCACCGCGGTGACGCTCTGGCTCTTGGTGCAGGCGTTTGGATTTGTCTACAACAATGTTGCCCAACCGATTAACCGCGCGACCCGATTCGCGGTGATTTGGGTGGTGCCTCAGGTGATGGACGAGGGGAAGCTCCCTGAGTGGTTCCGGGTGACCGATGAACAGCTTATTGATATCCGAGAGACGCGTGAGATTCGTGATTCGGTTTCGGATGAGTCTGTGCGTTTGGATCTTCGCCGAGAGTACCTTGCGCAGTTCTGGAAAGACCATCGGTACCTGAATCTGACCGGGCTGGTCATCGCGATCATGCTGATCTATCTCGCAGGCGTGCTGCTGGGTAACTTTATGGGCAAGTCGGTTTATGCCCGCATCGAAAAACTCATCACCCGCGTCCCCGGGTTCAAGCAGGTCTACCCGCATGTGAAGCAGGTGGTGGACATGATTATGGGTGACAACAAGATGGCTTTTAGTAAGGTCGTGATTGTTGAGTATCCATCCGCAGGGATCTGGACCGTCGGGTTCTTGACGGGCGACTCGATCCGTGAGATCGATGGCCCGGCCGGTGGGAAAGTGGTCTCGGTGTTCATCCCGACTTCACCAACCCCATTCACCGGATTCACGATCAACCTTCCTAAGGAGAAGGTGATCGAGATCGGGATGTCGGTTGAAGAAGCACTCCGGTTTGTCATCACCGCGGGCGTCTTGGCGCCGGGGGTGATTCCCAATGATGCTCCGATCATCGATGATACAGTGGCGATCGAAGCCGATTCATCAGAATCTAGTTCGGGATCGAAGTCTTCATAAACTCACGGACAACCCGCAGCGAGTTCCTGTAAGAAGGCACTGATATCGAAGAAGTCCCAGACGTTGTCGTCAGTGAAATCCGCGATGGGGTCGTGGGCGATGAATGCTTGCAAGAATGCGGAGACATCGAAGAAGTCGAGGATTCCGTCGCCGGTGAAATCTGCGGGGCAGTGCCCGCAATCGGCGCTGACATCAACGATCGAGAATCCGCCTTGGCCAGATGCAATCGAGATGTATGCCAAGCTATCGACCACTTCGACATCGTTCGAGCCTGATCCTGGATAGAACGAGCCGATGAGTGTCGGGGTGGTTGGATTTGAAACATCGATTAGGCAAAATCCATGAAAGGAAGCCGGGATATAGGCAATGTCATCAATGATCGTCTGATTTCGCGTATACATCTCGGCGACGAAAGACCCCATCAACTGCGGGGTGATTGGGTCGGATACATCGATCACATGAAGCCCGCCGGCGTAACCTGCGGGGATGTCCGGGTCATAATCTGGGCTGGGATAGGTGGTGATATATACATGATTCCCATCAGTATCGATCGCCATGCTGCCCACGCCAGTACCGGGGATGTCAGAGACTGTCGTGAGCAAAGTTGGGTTTGCAGGATCAGCGATATCAATGATGAGCATGTCGTCAATGATGCCGTCATTGGTGAGGTATGCGTGTGTGCCAAACACAATGAAGTTGATAATTGGTTCCGCATGTGAAAAGGTTGAGACGAGTTTTGGTTGAGTTGGGTCGCTTACATCAATGATGTGGAGTTTGTCATAGTCAGTTGCATAGAGCAACTGGCTTTGCACCGTGAACTCGCTTTGGAATCGTGTGCCGAGGTAGGTGCCGATGAGTGTTGGGTCAGCGGGGTTGGTGATATCGAGGATGTGGATTCCTGATTCCTCAGGGAGCGAGCTGCTTACACGGATATAGGCAAGATCATCCACGAGTTCGACATGCCATACACAGCCTTTGGGTTGGTATGTGCTCAGGATTGTCGGCGCATCGATTATCGTGGAATCTACGATGACGAGCCCATCATCTAGGCTCGCAGCATACACGATGGAGTCTTTGATGGCAATGCTGATGGTTGTCGCGTACTCGTCGGGCAGTGCGAGATCGAATGAGCCCAACAACGGCGTTGATGGGGAAGTGATGTCGATGATCTGTAGCCCCTCGTTGTAGTTTGCGATGAAGGCCAAGCCGTTGACGATGTCGGCGTCTTGTGCACCTCTTTGGTTTGTTGTGGTGCCAATGAGTATTGGGTCAGCGGGGTTTGAGATATCGACGATTTCTACCCCAGATCCCGCTGCTGCGATGTACGCAATGGAATCGATCACCGAGACCGTCCTGGGGAACCCAATCGGGTCGTATTCGCCCATCAGCGTCACAGCCGATGGATCATTGATGTCGTAGATTGAAAAACCATCGAAACTCGTGGCCACATATGCGGTATTGTCGATGATCTGCAGGTCGTTAAAGAAAGAAGGGGTTTCGAAGAATCCGAGTTGTACCGATGTGGGGTCGGCAAAGGTTGGGTCGGTGATGTCGATCACCCGCACGCCCCAGCCGTTGTCCCAGTCTGCGCCGTCGTTCCAGTCTGCGATGTAGGCAATGTCTGCGTTGATCGCGATGTTCTTGGCGTTGATTGAAACCGGGAGCAAGCCAAGCAAAGTTGGCTGGGAAGGGTCGGCGATATCAAATGCTTGGAATGCTCTCTCAAATGTCTTCAACTCGCCAAAGGTGATCATATAGGCGATCGAGTTTTGTATCTGAAAGTAGGTGAATGAGTTTATAAAGCTTGTTGAACTCAGCAGCGTTAGATCGCTTGGGTCAGAAACATCAATAGCCAGAAGCGCACCTCGTGCTTGCGAGCTGTTTGTGCGCACCGAAATGTAGGCTGTGGAGTCGTCAATAATCATGCTCTTGTATATGTCTACAGCGGCGCCAACGGAATAGCTCCCGACAAGCAATGGCGATGCGGGTGTCGTCACATCAAAGATGGAAAGCCCGTTCTCTCGGTCGAGCACATACGCCGAGTCGCCAACGACTTGAACACTGATCGCCGGGCCGGGCAGTTCGTATGTAGAGACAAAGTCGAGGAGCCCACACGCAACGCCGTCGGCTTGGGCAGGAGCACCAACAGCCATCACCAAACCTGCCAGAACGTATCGGAGCAGTGTCTTGAGCGGCGTGTTGTGCAGCGTCATGCGAGGGGTTGTGATCAGTTTCGTCATCATTGCTCCATAGCTGGCTTGGGACGAGCCCATGTCTCGTTCGTGTTATGTTCTTGGAGTGTATCTGGAATTATCAGTTATGAAACACTCATATCGGAGAATACGCAAGTTTTATCTTTTCGGATCCAAAAATGAAGTGAATAACAAGTGGTTTACTATTTCTTTGCTTCCTGGTTGCATGAAAAACCATACTTGAATTTTAATCGGTTCTCATGTAGAATAATTGTAGAGAAAGAAGGAGAAATATCAAAGGTCCGCCGCTCGTTCGTCGCATTTTTTACCATTTATGATCTTTGCAATCCTTCCGCTTGGTGATGTCATTATCACGTATCGGTTTTTAGATAGTTTCAAAAAAGGAAGACCCGGGAGAAATGCATTGCATTTCTTCCCGGGTCTCACGCACAGGACTCGGTTGCGGGCGAAAACTCGCCTTGACACCGTTAACAACCCCGCCCGAGCCATCGATATTCCCCAAGGGCAGACATTTTTTCGCCCATTACTCGGCTAGCGTTACGAATGAATATTCACAATCCGCTCCCATCCCACGAACGCAACGAGCCGATCTATACCCCGCCTACGGGCCCGCCTCAGACCGATGGCATCCCGTCGGCGGTCTATGAAGCGATGGGCGAAGCGAACATCATCGCGTTCTTTCACGCTTTTTATTATCGTCTCGGCGATTCTCCGATCGCGGACATGTTTCCAAAGTCTGAGAAGAACCTGATGCGGGCAGCTGATAAGAGTGCCGACATGTTCACCTTCCTCTTCGGCGGCCCACATTTGTATCAACGCAAGCACGGCCAACCGATGATGCGTGCCCGACATATCCCCTTCGTCATCACTGAACAAGCCCGCCAGAGCTGGCTTGTTTGCTATCGCGAAACGCTCGACGAGGCGGTCGAGAAGTTCTCGATGCCCGCCGAGCATGTCGACGCGGTCTGGAAGTTTGTCACCGCTTTTAGCGTGTGGATGGTCAACGCACAAGCACCTGGAGATACACAATGAAACTGATCCCGCTCTTTCTCGTCGCTTTCATCCTGAGCGGCTGTGCGACTGCTCCTGTTCGTCAAGATTGGCAAGATGATTCCGAGCGGCTCGGTGTTGGTATCGTCACGAGCGCATGGCACTTCGCTGCCGAGTTCGGGATGTTCGATCTGTACTTCGATGCGATGACCGATGATGCCATCTTCATGGGCACCGATGCCAGCGAGCGATGGACGAAGGCCGAGTTTATGGAGTACGCCCGCGAGCCGTTTAGCGACCATGCCGGGTGGACTTATAAGCCTCGCGATCAGCATGTCGCGTTCTCGGATGATCGACAGACCGCATGGATCGACGAGCTGCTCGACAACGAAAAGTACGGCACCCTCCGCGGCACCGGAGTCCTCGTCAAGGTCGGCGATGATTGGAAGATCGCGCACTACTCATTGACCTTCCTCGTGCCCAACGACATCGCCGGCGAGGTTGTCGAACTCATCGGCAGAGATATCGACCCCGAATAAACGCTTGCGACTTATGGGCAGCCGTTGCGGAAGGTTTCGATGAGCACGGAGAAATCGAAGAAGTCCAGGATGCCGTCGTGATTGAGATCGGCAAGTGGGCGTTCTTCGAGGAACATGCGGATGAAGAGTGTGATATCGAAGAAGTCCAGGATGCCGTCGAGGGTGAGGTCTGCCGCGCATGGTGCGGGGACAGAGTAGATGATTCGGAGATCGGTGCTGTCGGCGCCGCCACCGATGAGATCGAGCACCCCGTCACGGTTCATGTCGAGGGCATCGACGGCTGACATATCAATGTCGTTGATCGAGACAGCCGGCATGAACTCGCGTGGTGCGGTTTGGAACATGATGGTGATCGAGTTTTTTTGCCTGCGTGTGCTTTCGTATGAGCATGTGTAGAGATCTGGGAGCCCGTTGCCATCGAGATCGGCGCAGTGCACCTCGGCGCCGCCGGAACCTGTAAAGTAGACGGGCTCGGTGGAGATGCCGGCGGCGGAGCCATAGAGCACGACGATTTCGCTTTGGTTTTGTGAGATATTTTTTGTTTATCTATGATATAAGCTTGGGGATTGGTTTGGTAATTTGCCTCAGGCGCATCCCTGTAAATTGTAGCTTCGTAACGAGTACCAGGCTCCAAAAATGAGCAATCCACAACTGCATTACGATCGTCATATCCGTTGCTGTTTCCAACAAACCACTTGGGGCT
>CAJXXI010000049.1 GCA_913062615.1 uncultured bacterium
ATAACTATTTTGATCCAATATCACTGAATACGCCGCCCCGGCAGCGAAAAACACCCCCGAAAGCACCAACCCGGCGATTCCTCTCCGTAACAATAACAGGGTAATAAGTAACCCTAATGTGAGCACCGTCGCCACAAAGAACACCCCGGCACCCGCGCCTGATAATCCAAGCCCGTTCTGCAACGGATTCATATATCGGCTCGGATCGATCATCTTGCTTGCGAGTGCTAAACCAAACAACCCGGCAATGCTGAACCGAACAAGCCAATGCACGATATCGAGCCGACCCGGCTGCTGTTTTTCAAGTTTGTATACCTCGACCTGCTCTATAATGAACAGAACATACCACTTGGGGGGGGGCATGGCAAGCCGACATACCCACAATTATTGAAAGAATATCAAAACACCATAACTGAGTTTTTTAACTCAATATTGAGTTTAACCCTCACCACTACATTCCATTGGCTGGGTATCGGAATTCTTCCTTGACGATCTTGCCGTTCTCCACGGTGTAATCCGCGACTTCTTGCATCATCGTTCGTGGCCAACTGCCATCCTTGGGCTCCATATCCAGATCAAAGATCACGCTGAACCCATTGGGTCCAACGAACGGCCCGGTGGCTTCGCACGAATGACAAGTCACGCCAGCCTCCCATTCCTTATATTTGGCCATCACCGCATCGCGCCCGGTATACACCTTCCCGTCGCCTTCGATGCTCGTCCAGCTCTCGGCAAAGTGCTTATCCCAAATCTTCGCATCATGGTCGATCATGTTGTCGTTGGGCGACTTGCAGTGGGCAACAAGGTCATTGGCGATTTTGGTGATTGATTCGATATTCGTCGTAGTCATGGCATGCTCCTGATAGGTCTGTGTGTAGCCGCAGCGTCACGATGGCAATGCAACCTCTCCAGCATACACATACCGACACCAAAGCACAAGGTTGTGTTCGGTAATTACTCGGTATTTCTATGATCCGCTCAACTCACCGTCAGCGTCGGCTTGCTCGAACCCTTGCCCATCGACGCGAGCATCACCTGGGCCTCGAGCTGATCGACAATCCCGGCTAACGCCTTGGGCAATGCCTCGCCGCCGGCGGTTGCGGGATCGAAGTTGTGCGTGGGCTTGCCGCCGTCACTGTTGGTACGCAGCGCCATATTGATCGGGATCGCACCCAAGAACGGATGGTTCAATCGCTGGGCCATCGTCTGCGCGCCCCCGCGCCCGAAGATGTCGTATTCTTTGCCTTCATCGCCGATGAAGAAGCTCATGTTCTCGACAACGCCGAGCACCTCAACCCCGAGCGATTCGAACATCGCGCTCGCCCGCACCGCATCATCCTGCGCCACCTTCTGAGGCGTGCACACCACAACCGCCCCCGTGAGCTGCACGCTCTGCGCCAGCGTCAAAGGCACATCGCCCGTGCCCGGCGGCAGATCAATAATCAGATAATCCAGCTCGCCCCACTGTGTCCGCTCGATGAGCTGCGTGAACGCCCCGTGCGCCATCGGCCCACGCCAGATCAAAGGCTTCTCGGCATCGACCAGCTTGCCCATCGTGATCGACTTCACACCATGTGCCATAAATGGTTGCAGCGCTCCTTCGAGCACCACCTGCTCCATCGAATGCAACCCGAGCATGGTTGGGAACGACGGGCCATAGATATCGCCGTCGAGCACCCCGACCGAATGTCCTTTGCGCGCAAGCCCGATCGCGAGATTCACCGCAACGGTTGATTTCCCGACGCCGCCCTTGCCCGCGCCGACCGCGATGATGTGCTTGACACCGGGCACCCCAGTCGCAGCACTATTCTGAGGCGTCGGCGTGTTTGGATCGTCCTTGGGATTCTTATCCTTTAATACACCCTTCTGATCGCCCTTGAGCTTCATCACGACCTCGCCCTGATGATCAACAAAGTCCACAACCAAGCCAAGGCTCTCGATCCCCTGCTCTTTGGCGGCGCTGCGGATCATCGAATCGATCACCGCGCCGATCTTGGTGAGTTGATCACGCTCAGGCTGGGCCTGATCCGGAAAGCCTTGCGTCATGCAGATCCGCACCGAAGCATGCTCGTCGCACACCGCGATATTCATCACGCACCCGCGCGAAACTAGGTCCTCACCCGATGGATGAGTCACGGCTGATAATGCGTCGGTGATGTGCTCTTTGGTCAGTGCCATGTCGAAATTCCTTTGTAAACACCTGATTTCGCGTAGTACCGATCATAGGGATTAGACGGCTCATTTGATCATTTTTGACCCTACAAACGCGTGAAAACGAGATTCATCTCCCCAATGAGGATGATACTCATCCCTCCGCAGCGTCGATATATACTCTAGAATCTGACAACCACGCAATACGCCCAGACGCGGTGCGTTCTTCATACTGAACACACAAAGCACACTTCACCCAGATCGGAGACCTCGAATGCAAAGCCGACCAAACAAACAATCAATCCTCACCGCATCACTCGCACTCGTCATCATCGCTGCTTCAGGCATAGCCGGTGCAGCTCCTGAGAAAAAACAAAAGCGCGACAAAGATGTCCTCCGCGGCCCAGACGTGACGACCACCGATCGCCCAGCAAAGCACCGCGACAAAATGGACACGATGGACAACGCCGATCCGATGACCGATCGAATCGACAAGTCCGACAAACAGGCCCGTCTCCCGATCATCTACCGCGATTACCTTCTTGCCCTCCGCCAGATGAAAAACTCGAACGCGCTCGAGCTGACCCAATCCCAACAAGAGCAGGTAAAAAATATCGCCACGGATCATCGCCAAGCGATGAAAGACTTCCAAGAACAACACCGCGACAAGATCAAAGCGATGCGCGAAGAAATGAGAGCCGCGAGGGATGCTCAAAGAGATGCCCGCCCGGACCAATCCGCGATCGAACCAGCAGACCGCAAGCCTCAAGCCAGCGATCGTGGCATGCAAGCACGCGAAAAACTCCGCAGCTTCATCGACAACGCGCCGGCCAACAGAGATGCACTCTCCAAACTCAAGCAGGTGCTCTCGGCCGAGCAGCAAACTATGCTCAAAGCAAAGGTCATTGAAGCCCGCGCCAAAAAAGCAGCAAATGCCGGCCAAAGCGGACAACGACAAGACCGCGCAAGACGCGAACGCGGCGATGACTCTGAAAAAACCAGCCCAAGCGGCAAACGCACCACACGCCAAAGCATCGACCCCGACAAAGTTGAACGCTCAGGCAACAAAAACGCCAAACGATCCAAGCGAGAAAAACCAACCCCGCAAGACGACTGATCACCCACTCAATCAGGATCACCATCCCAGAAAGTAGTCCGGATTCAACACAACGAACCCGAACGCAAAGATCCCGATTCCGTCCGAGGCTGGCACCGAAAGGTTCAGCCTCGTTCTTAATTATTTGATTGTTTGAAAGTTGGCGCCATGGTGAATATCTTGAACAGATTTCTAACTACGCTCTCTCAAGCCCCGGTCAGCTCACCCATATTGATCGTCACAGGCACAAAGGTCCGTGCAACTCTCGCCTCGAACTCTTCATGGTATTTCTCCATAATCGTCCGAGCCGCCCAGTTGTTCCCGTCGGCCAACCCACAGATCGTCGTGCCCGGCATCGAACCCATCGACTTCGCAACTTCCATCGCCAAATCCAGGTCCTTGGTCTTCGCTTCGCCCGCTTCGATCCGCGTCATGATCTGATACAACCACCCCGAACCCTCGCGACAAGGTGTGCACTGCCCGCAGCTCTCATGCTTATAAAACCGTGCGATGTTCCGCGCCACCGCGACCATGTCCGTGTCTTCATCAAACACGGTCGGGCCCGCTGTCCCCAAACCCAGCACATCGTACTTGCGCCCAATATCAAAGTCTAACTCGGCTTCGTACTGGTCGCGCCCGAGGATGCCCATCGACACACCACCAGGGATCGCGCCCTTGAACTTTTTTCCCCCGCGGATGCCGCCGCAGTAGTCTTCGATCAGTGTGCGAAGCGGAATCCCGAGTTCGAGCTCATAACAGCCCGGCTTCTCGACATGCCCAGACACGCCCATCAGTTTGGTACCAAAGCTTGGTGGCCCGCCGATGCTGCTCTCCACGCCCTGATTCTTAAACGCATCCGAACCATCGCTCATGATGAACGGCAGATGCGCCAGCGTTTCGACATTATTAATAATCGTCGGTCGCCCGAACAATCCCTTCAGCGCCGGGAACGGAGGCTTGATGCGTGGCCAACCGCGCTTGCCTTCGATGCCTTCGAGCAATGCGGTCTCTTCGCCACAGATATACGCGCCCGCACCGCGATGCACATAGCACTCGCCTACGAACGGATCGCCAGATACCCCGGCTTGGTTGAGCAAGCCCTTCTCGCCAAAGATCCCGTTTGCGTACGCTTCCTTGATCGCTTCTTCAAGCACATGGGCTTGGTGGTGATACTCGCCGCGGATAAAGATGTACGCCTTGTTCAAACGACACGCGTACATACAGATCGCGATGCCCTCGAGCAACCCGTGGGGATCAAAGTCCATCAACAGCCGATCCTTAAAAGTCCCCGGCTCAGACTCGTCGGCATTGATCGCCAAGTACCGCTGACCGCCATCGGCATCAGGAAGAAAAGTCCACTTCAAACCTGTCGGAAAACCAGCGCCGCCTCGCCCACGCAGGACCGAATCCTTCACCTGGCTCGTCACTTCGCTCGGCTTCATCGCCAGCGCCTTGCGCAACCCCTCATACCCGCCGGTCTTCACATATTCGTCATACTTGACGATATGGCGATCGCGGATATGCCCGAACGGAGCTGTGGGGATCCGCTTGAGCAGGTGGTGTTGCGTGAGTGTGTTTTCCCAGGTCTTCTTGGGCATCGATAAACTCCAATAAATCGCCGCCCCAGACCGAGGCGTGTTCTCACCGATTCTAGCGTGCCCAAGCCCATTGGTGACCAATCAAGCCGATTCAGATGCCCTGAATTCACCCGCCGATCGCAACTCCCGCAAGAACCCCGCCCTACGAGCCCGCACAAACCGAGGATCATACAGCCGACCCACCAGATCGCGGAATCCGTCGCGCAGCTCGTCATAACTCATCCCCGTCGGCTCAAAGTTCAAATCGAAGAGCGTGCACCGATCCCATCGCCCCGGATGCGTCAATCGACCCGCGTTTTCCAGCCGACGATAGAACCCCGTCCCCGGGAACGGGGTCGCGAGCGTCACCTGCACATCATACAGATTCGTCCGCTTGGCAAAGCCATACACCGCATCAAACGCCTTGGTCGTTTGCCCATCGAGCCCGAGCACAAAGCACCCGATGACGGTGATCCCGTGCGATTGAATCCGACAGACCGCCTCCTCATATTTAGAATACTGCTTGAGCTTCCAGTTGTTGTTGGTCTCAATCCCATCGAGCCCGTCGGCATTGGGTGATTCGAGCCCGATGAGCACCTGGCGACACCCCGCCTTGGCCATAAGCCCGAGCAGTTTCTCGTCGCTGGCGATCGAGATATCGCACTCGGTAAACCAGCAGATCTCTTCGGGGATCATCGCTTCGAGCAGTTCATACGCCTTCGCTTTGCTCATGAACGAATTATCGTCTGCCAGCTCGATGAACGGGTTCTCCCAGATCGACTTGATCAACCTGATCTCCGCGATCACCTTCGCGGTCGGCTTGACCTTGTACCCCTTGGTCAACAAGATCGACGACGCACAAAAATCACACTTGTGCGGGCACCCACGCGTGGTTTGCACGGTCAATCGATTGTATTTTTCAATCTCCAACAGATCGAACCGAGGCATCGGCGCGTCATCAAGGCAATACGAATCATCCGATTCATACCGCCCTTTAAGCTTCCCATTCCGAAAATCTTCGATCAACCCAACCCACACCGATTCCCCCTCGCCAACGACCACCGCATCAGCATGCAACGCACATTGCTCAGGCACACAGGTCGCGTGCAACCCGCCCATCACCACCGTGATCCCAGATTCACGGAACCGATCGGCCAGTTCATACGCCTCGAACGCCTGCGCCGTCATTGTCGAGATCGCCACAAGATCAAACCCAAGGTCGGGCACCGTGTCCCGATCAATATCATCCACCTCGTGATACGAAATCTCGATATCGTCAGGCGTCAACGCCGCGAGCGTCAACAGCCCCAAGCTCGGCAACGACGCGATCACCTTCCCACGCTCGACAAACCCGGGAAGCGTCAGCCCCAACGCCATCAATTCCGCATCCTGCACCCGCACACCGCTCATAGCAATAAATCCAACTCTCATGAGAGCATCCTCCCATAGATCTCGCTGGCCGCGATCAAGGACATCATCACCCCACCCGCCGTCAGCGCGATCACAGGCAGCACAAAGATCGACTTCACCTTGATCCATTTCGCCGCGATAAAACAACAGATCGGCATCGCCAATGCCCCGATCACGAATGACCATGACATCGCATACCACATCCCTCCACTCATCTGAGACTCGCTCAGCATCAATCCACTCAACCCGACCATCACATTGAGAAACCCCGTCCCAAAGAACGCGATATGCCCGAGACGAGCGAGTCTTCGCTTCCAGCTCCCATACCCACCCATGAAGTTCTCTTTATGGAACCCCATCCCGAGCATCGCTCCCGAGAGAAAACCGGCTGTGATCCATATCCATCCAAACGCGAGATTGAGCATCGTGAACTCCTTAGAGAATAGTATATACTAACTTAGTATACACTTATATACGCTCGGCACAACCCTCAGTTGCTCGGTTTGTCGATTTTGTCCCCAATTCACCCTTCTTGAGCCAAAACCGCAACATATTCCTCGACTACCAATACCCCCAAGCATGAACATCCTCATCCTCGGCGGCACCCAGTTCTCCGGGCGTGCCTTCACCCAGCTCGCTGTTGACGCCAATCACTCCGTCACCCTCCTCCACCGATCCAAGGAAGACCCCGGGCTCCCGGCTGCCGTCCGTCGGCTCGTCGGCGATCGTGATCCGCTCTTGGCAGAACAGGGTGGCGATGGGCTCAAACTCATCAAAGAGCTCCTCGATGCTGGCGAACACTTCGACGCCGTCGTCGACATGTGCGGCTACACCCCCCGCGTCACCAAAGCCGCATGCGATCTGCTCAAAGACCACACCGATCTCTACATCTTTATCTCCACGATCTCGGTCTACGACATACCTAATGCAGATGCCATTGCCGATGTCATCCTTGACGAAGACGGCCCAAAGATCACGCTCGATGATCCAACGGTCGAAGAAGTCACCGGCGAAACCTATGGCGGGCTCAAAGTCCTCTGCGAACAAGTCGTCATCGAAGCCTTCCCCGATTCCCACTGCATCCCGCGTCCGTGTGTCATCGCCGGCCCCAACGACCCGACCGATCGCGTCACCTGGTGGTCCCGCATGCTCATCACACAAGAATCTCTAATCATCCCAGCCGATTCTGCCGGGCTCGCCAGTTTTATCGACGCCCGCGATCTCGCAGCGTTCTTCCTCCACTGCGCCGCCAACAAAACCACAGGCATCTTCAACGCGACGGGCCCAGAACCCGAACTCAGCCTCCACGACTTCATCTACCGCACCCATGCCGCCCTCGACTCAAAGACCAAGCTCATCGAACTGTCTCAAGCCAAGCTCGAAGAACTTAATATCCAAGCATGGCACGACATCCCGACCTGGCTCCCCAGCGACAAACAATACATGCACAAAATCACTTCAGCCAAAGCCCGAGCCGCCGGGCTCGTCAACCGCCCGCTCGAAGAAACCATGATCGCCATCCGCGACTGGGATTTCGAGCGTGGCTCCCCCGAGCTCAAAGCCGGCATGAAACCAGATCGCATCGCCGAGATTCTGGATCAGCTCAACCAAGCACCGTCCACGAAGGACTAAGCACCACCTGCGATCCCTCGATCGTGATTAGATCATCTACCGTCTTTGCTTTCCGACACAACGCGGGGAAATCTTTACGCCGATACCGATCATGATCCGCAACCGATGCCCACGCTGTCGTCACCATGACCCGATCTTCATGATCTACACAACGCCAGAACCCGCCGCCGAGCATCCCCGCTGCTTCGCACATCCCGGGCTTCCAAACGGATCGCTGCATCTCCACAAAGTGCTCTATCCGATCCCCATGAACCCAGCACCGTGCGACTCGGACCAACGCCGCCCTGTGCCCGATCGCACCTACGAGATCAGCCTCCACACCGGGCATATCAAGCACGCGTTCATACACGGTTGATTTTCCATCAATGTAGCACGCACCCTGCTCACCAGATTCAAATACCTGATCATGAACCCCGCCCATAAACCGTCGATAGGCCTCGATATCATTCCACAACCCGAATATCTGTACCCACCCCCTATTGCCTTGCTCATATCCGCCGCACTGAGCTACGAAACCTGGCTCGCCAACCAACGCTGCCCATCGGTGCTGTTCGATAGAGAACTGTTCAGACTTATTCTCTAAAACACGACATT
This sequence comes from uncultured bacterium, assembly GCA_913062615.1. Classification (GTDB taxonomy): domain Bacteria; phylum Planctomycetota; class Phycisphaerae; order Phycisphaerales; family UBA1924; genus UBA1924. The sequence goes on from CAJXXI010000049.1 coordinate 8,461, forward strand.
GAAAATCCTTGAGAACCATACCCCATCTTAGAGGCATATCGTTCTCAATGCCTCAATCTGTACCCCACACCGACATCGTCATCATCGGCGCCGGACCCATCGGGCTCGAGCTCGCCGTCGCGCTCAAAGCCGCCGACCTCGAATACATCCAACTCGAAGCCGGGCAAATCGGCGCGACCATGCAGTGGTGGGCACCGGGCACCAAATACTTCTCATCCCCCGAGCGCATCGCGATCGCGGGCGTGCCTTTGATCGTCGCCGACCAAGAAAAAGCAACACGCGAAAACTACCTCGACTACCTCCTCGCGGTCGTCGGCACGCACCAGCTCGATATCCAAACCTACACCCGTGTTGTTAGAATCGAACAAACCTCCTCCGGGTTTGACATCACAACCGTCCGCTCATTCACCGGCGTCGGCGGCCCAGATGAACCCAACTACACACCACCACCCAACACACAAACCATCAATGCCAAACGCATTGTTCTTGCGATCGGCGATATGCACACGCCACGCATGTTGGGCATCCCCGGCGAATCCCTCCCACATGTCTCGCACTACCTCGGCGATGTCCACCAATACGCCAACCAACGCGTTGTCATCGTCGGCGGCAAAAACTCCGCCGTCGAAGCCGCCATCAGACTCTTCCGCGCCGGCGCACAGGTCACCATGTCCTACCGCGGCGAGAAGTTCGACCCAGACCGCATCAAGTACTGGCTCTATCCTGAGATCGAATACCTCATCAAGAAAGACAAGATCAAGTTCATCCCCCACTCAACGCTTGAGTCCATCAACGAGAAAGCTGTCATCCTCAACAATGGCGAGTCGATCGACGCCGACTTCGTGCTGCTCTTGACCGGGTACGAACAAGACCAATCCCTCTTCGAACAGCTCGGCATCAACCTAGTCACCGACGATCGCAAGCCAGAGTTCAATCTCAAGACGATGGAGACCAATGTGCCCAACATCTATGTCGCAGGCACCGCCACCGCCGGGTCGCAGATCCGTACAAAGGTGTTTATCGAGACTTCGCACATCCATATCGACCGAATTGTTGCCGCCTTACAAAATCGCGTAAGTGATGCTGCACCAGAGGATTACTGGCTCGAAGAGTCCTAAACCAGCATCCGCCATCCGGAATTAACCCCAGAAAGCTGGCATCCGCCCAGTTCCGTGTCATAATTCAGTTGGTGGGTCAGGTAAACGGCTGAAACTTTCAGCCCTGCAACGGTTTGACCTGTTGCACAAGACCAAAGAAAACGCCTCCGGTAGCGCTGGAGGCGTTTTTCTATATCTATATATTACCTCTCTTATCATCCGTTCGCGATTTGAATCGCCCGCTGATACACCACCTCAAGATCATCCACCATCGTCCGCGTCGCGAACATCTTGCTGCACATCGCCCGCCCGCGGATCCCCATCAGCTTCCGCTCGGCTCGATGCTCAAACATCCACCGCACCCCATCGCGCAGCTTCTCGACATCCCCGATCGGGAACAACACACCCGTCGCATTTTCCGGATCAACATCATCCAAGTAGTTCGAATCCAAACACGCCTCACGCGTCCCGTCGGCATCGCTCGCAACGACCGCCACCCCACACAACAAAGCCTGAGGCACAGTCCTGGGTAACCCCTCGCGATAACTCGGATGCAGCAACACATCCATTGCCCGCATCATCGCGCCAACCCGTGGGCCCGGCACCAACCCCGTCGCCACAACCTGATCACTCAATCCCATCTCTTTCACGCGCCCGAGCAACCGCTCCGACCACCAGCCATCTCCAACCCACAACAACTTCCAGCTCGGATTCGCCTTGAGATCATCGCCGAGTGCATCGAGCAAATCATCGTGCCCCTTGTGCTCTGCCAATCGCGCCACCGTACCAATCACAAAGTCGTCACCCTTGAACCCAAGTTCGCTCCGCATCGCTTCACGCGTCTCGCTGGCAACCGGATTCAAAAACTTCTCCGTCTCCATCCCCGATCGAACCGTCACAAACTGTTCATCACTCCCAATCTTCGCTGCCCGAAACTGAGCCGTCATCGCGTCGGCCACAGAAGTAATCACATGACACCGCTTGGCCGCGAACTGTTCACTCACAATGTAGATCGTGTTCTTCCACTTGGGCAAATACCGATGGAACGGCGGCCCATGCACCGTATGCACCACCGCCGGCTTGTGATCTTTGCTCTTTTTGCACACCGCCCACGCCGCTGCCCGACCAATCACCCCAGCCTTGGACGAATGCGTATGCACCACATCAGGCTTGATCTCCTCGATCAACTTCTTAAGCTCCAGATCCCCCTTCGCATCCTGCAAGGGCGATATCTGCCGCACCATGTGAGGCACCTCGTGCATCGTGATCGTGTTGCCATTGGGCGCGACATAATCATTCGCCCGATCGAAGTACGATCCCTCAGGACCAAAGATCGGCCCATACGCCAAGTGCACATCATGCCCAAGCGCGGCCTGCCCTTCACAAGACAACACCGTGTTCTCCTGCGATCCCCCCTGGATCAACCTCGTCGAAATATGCAAAATTGTCAACGCCATGTATTCATCTTTCGCTTTCTCTTTCGCCTCCCCCGGGCCTCCGGGGGAGGTGGCACGCAAAGCGTGACGGAGGGGGTCTTCTCTAAGGCTTGTTCATCTCAAACAAAATCAACACCTTCTCATAATACAACGCCGATTCCCCCAGCTCATCAAACCCCGCCTTCGTCAGCACATTCCGCGAAGCTGTATTCCCCGGGAACGACACCGCGACTATCCGATCCAATCCCAACTTCTCAAACCCGTACGCCGCCGACGCCTGAGCAACTTCCGTCGCGTACCCCTTGCCCCAATGATCTTTCCCAAACCGATACCCAAGCTCGATCTCATCACCATTGAACGCGATCGGCACCAATCCGCCCTGCCCGATCACCGTCCCCGTTTCTTTTTCAACAACCGTCCAAAAAGTCATCCCGTGCTCGCTGCAGAACCGCGCCCCGCGCTCGACCCGCTCGAGCACCTGCTCGCGCGTCCACACATCGCCGTTCTTGCTCAGGTATCGCATCGTCTCAGGATCAGACCAATACGACGCGAGCGCATCGACATCCTCACCACATGGCACACACAGCGCCAACCGATCAGTATCAAACACAACTTCACGCATGCTTCTCTCCACACTCAGGACACACATCGCTCGTCAATCCATCCAGCGAATACCCACACGCCACGCAATGCCCGGCGGGGAACCTTGGTCGTCTGTGCCAAATCAGTCCTGACCAAATCAGCCCAAACGCCGCCGGGTAAATCAACGAAACCTCAGGCCCACGAATCGCTTGCCCGCTATGCCACCACACCGGGCTCAGCCATCGTACTGTGCTTCGTTTTTCCACCGTCGGCCAACGATCCCAATACTCCAAATCAAACCCAACCGTCGGCGACGGGACATTCGATTGAACCGCATACCCAGATGAAAACAAAGCCTTGAATCGACCAGCCGAAAGATCCAAAATTATACCACGATTCACATAGGTCGTTGAAGTATAAATTATCCTCGCCCCAGGCCTCAACCATATCGAAATCAAGATCAAGAGCAAGAGCAGAATAGTGCACACCCACACCATCCACCGCCCGATAGCCCGCAACCGTGTCCGCTTCTTACGCCCCATGCTTCTCTCCACACTCCGGACACACATCGCTCGTCAATCCATCAAGCGAATACCCACACTCACTACAACATCCAACCCGCCGTCGAAGTTTTCGCCGCCCGCGCACCAACCAAAGCGACCAACCAAGAACAAACAAAGTCGGATACACAATCGAAAAAGACCAGAGAGTCGCAAAACTTGGATCCGTCGACCGATAGGGCCTCACATTCCACCAACTTATAGACCAACTCGAATACTGATTTGTACGGAATCGCAAATCGATCCCGTACACTATGAGCGAGTCACTGAGCGGCTGCGGATAAACGGGCCTGTGATGCTTAACAACCAGTTGTCCATTGTGAAGATCAATCGAATCAAAGATGGCCACTTTGCGTGTTGAAAAATCCAAATGCTCAATTATAACGCCTGGCTGAATGACAAATGAAGATACAAATCCGACGACCATCAACCCCGTGCACACCCACACCCCCCACCGCCCACAAGCTCTGAGTTTCGGATGTTTACGCTTCCCCATACCGTATCCACTCCAGCCTCAACCCCATCGGCCCCAGCGTCGCACCCGCCATCTTCCGATCGCCGCTCACGATCATGGCACGCACCATCTCGGGCTCGATCTTCCCCTGCCCGACCTCCATCAAAGTCCCACCAATGATCCGCACCATGTTGTACAAGAACCCGCTCCCAGAGATGCGGATCACAAACTTGCCCGGTTCCGGTGTTTCAACAGCACACTTAAAAATCGTCCGGACCGTCGTCTTGCGCCCATGATTAATCTGCGCAAAGCATTTAAAGTCTTGCTCACCAACCATCATGTCCGCGGCCTGCTGCATCTTGGTTGCATCAAGATCTTTCCAAGTATGAAACACATACCGACGATCCCATAACGGACGCACCGGGCCCGACACAATCGTGTAACAATATTCCTTCTCGACGGCCCCGCCGATCGGATCGAACTTGCGATCAACCACCTCAGCACGGTGAATCCAAATATCACTCGGCAACCTCGAGTTAATCGCCTTGACCAATCTCTCCACCCCACGATCCGCGGGCCAACCAACACCCTTGCTCGGATCAGGTCTGCTCGTAAAACAAGCCACCTGCCCGTTGGCGTGCACACCCGAATCCGTCCGCGACGCGCCCGTCAAAATTATCTGCTCACGTATAACCCGACGAATCGTTTGTTCGAGCACATGCTGCACGGTGCGCAGCTGTAACCGCCTGGGCTCTTCACCCGGTTCCGGCGCGGGCGCATCAGGGTCCGGAGGCTCCTGCTTCTGCCACCCGACAAAATCCGTCCCGTCATATGCAACTGTTAGCTTATAGCGAGGCATGCGCGATCAGCCCGCGTCCGATGCTGAATCTTCGAGAGACATCACCGTAGGCTCATCGTCAAAGTTCTTGATCACCTTGGGCGGAGGCCCCTTTGGACCGCCGCCGCCGTGCCCGAATTTTTTATACTCTTCGTCGGCCCATTGATCGCCGACCTTCCACCACAAAAGCGTAAACGCCGTGGTCATGATCGCGATAAAGAGCCCGAGTGTTATCCAAACAACCATTGCGATCCACTCCTTACAGCTCGACCGTCTCCATGTCCGACTCAACCAACTCTGATTCCGGAGGCATCTGCACATCGCTCCCCAGCACGCCGAGCGCATCAACCTCGTCAACCATCCGCTCGCGGATAACCAACGCGTCGAACAACTCGCCACGCGGGATTAAGATCGAATCGTTCGTGCTCGCGACCTGCCCCGGCTGATCATCAACAATCAATGACCCAAACCCAGGTGCATGCTCGACGAGCGTGCCGCCGGCGGCCAGTTCGATCAGGTCGAGTGCGATCTGCCCCTCAGCCTTGGATTGATGCTGATTTGGAATCCCCTGATCAAAGTGCTGCATGATCCCGTCACAGTTCTCAAAGCTCCCCGCCTTCTCTGCGAAGCTCGACGATGGAAGCACCACCTCGGCCTTATTGCACAGCACCGAATCAGTCGTGTCGATCAAGATCAACTTTGTATCAGCGATCGCATCGACCAACGCATCGGTAACCCACGCGCTCGGGAAGTTGGCCGTCATCACGACCGCGCCATACTCGCCCGCCCGGCGCACGAATGTTTCATATTCTTTGCATCCGCCCATCGCTTCGAGCACCCGCTTGACGCCTCTGGAGTTTGGCACTTTCTCGGCCCGTTGCACAAACTCCTTGGTGTGTTGCGGGTTGGGGAATGTTTTATCTTCGCCGTCGGTTGGGATTGGTCCCACGAAAAGCTCGACATTTTCATCGAGCATCCGCACCGCCTTGACCAGGCTGTACGCTTCTTCGCTCGTTAATGTCGCGGACACCACCAACGCGGTCTTCTTGCCATCAGCTTTGGTCGCCAAAATCGTATCAATCGCCTGCGAATACGCCCGGCTCCAGCTCGCCTGCACCATCATCCCATGCTCGCGACGCATCGGCTGCGTCAGCCTGGTATCAGCGTGCACAAACTTCCACCCATAGCGCACCTCATCAGTGATCCACCAGGTATTGATATCCATGTTCGTGCGAGGCTTGATGCGATAGAGCCGACCCTGATTGTGCTCGACCCAGATATTGTCGCCCGAGCTCGTAAACGGATCGATCCCCGCGCTGCGCTTGAGGAACCACACCCGCTGGCTGAACAAGAAATCCTTATCGAGCAACGACCCGACCGGGCACAGGTCGATCACATTGCTTGCCAGCGGGTTGTTGAGCCCAACGCCGGGGAAGATATCGATCGTACATTTATCGCCTCGCCCATCGACCATCAGCTCGTGCGTCTGCGTGACCTCATCAGTAAACCGCACACACCGCGTGCACATGATGCACCGATCCGAGTACATATAGATCTCTTCGCCCATATTCTTCTTGGGCGACACAACCTTCGTGTCGGTAAACCGTGAATGCCCGCGTCCAAACTGGAACGAGTAATCCTGCAAGGTACATTCGCCCGCCTGATCACACACCGGGCAATCCAGCGGATG
>CAJXXI010000050.1 GCA_913062615.1 uncultured bacterium
CCGAGATCTACACTCTTTCCCTACACGACGCTCTTCCGATCTATCTCGATATGAAAACTGAACACAAAGTCAAACTCGTCCATCTCCAGATCCATAGGAATGCTCGATCCCGTACCTGTGCTATCTGGTGAATATGGAATCCACACGATATCCTCATTGAGATCAATGTTTCCTGACACGCCCCCGCCACCAGACTTCGCATCGAGCCCGGGCTTGTAGGGCAAGTTGCTCTCTACCCTATATTGGTAGGGCAAATCGAGCTCACCCCAAACCCCGTTGACATTCCTTGTCTGTGCCCATTGATACCGGAAGTTTGTTTCACTCCCGCCACGCTCCGCCCCGCCGACGTGAGTCATAAAACTGACCTGATCTGTATCTCGTCCGATCTCCGAATAGAACTCGACCCTGACTTCAAACGCTTTCTCAAAGTACTGATGGACTTGCTCTTGTGTCATCTTCTCAGAGTGCAACGCATAGATCAGCACATCCCCCCACCGCTCATCCCATGCGATCGATTCATCTGCCTGCATGGCAAACGCTCGATCGACGAGTTTGTCGAGTCCGTCGTCGCTCAGGGTGCCTGGGATGAGTCGGTTGTGGAGTTCTTGGAGGGCTTTATCGCTCCCACCTTCTTCAAGTTTGAGCAGGAGCGATTCGGGGAACTTGGCGTACCAATCGATGTTCTTGATCGAAGGCATCTGCGAGACTTTGGGCCAGGCTAAACCGGTGCCGCCGACGAGTATCAGGAGCACAGCGAACAACACGAGCCGGGGTTGGCGTTTGCGCAGCCCGATCTGGATTGTGGGTGTGTCTGGGACGATCGGCTTGCCGCACTCTGGGCAGATGGAATCTCGCGAGAGTTCGAGCCCAACAAGATCAAACTTGCAGTTTCGGCAATGCGGATTATTGGATACAAGACGCCCACGCATCGCGCGGATCATCAGCACGATACCCAATATGAATACAATACACGAAATCAAGAGAATCATTATCATACAAGATGATATGCCAACTTACGTCTTGGATTTGTCTTTCTTTTTCTTTGGTGCGTGGCGGATGATGTCGCCGGTGACTAGATAGACCACATCCTCTGCGATATTGCCGAGCAGGTCGCCCACGCGTTCGAGTTCGCGGGATATCCGGTACATCAGCATGTAGTCTGATGCCGATGTTGGGTTGGACTCGATCTTCTGTGTGAGTTCGATGAAGGTTTGTTTGTCGAGCTGATCGATGATCTTGTCCCGCTTGACAACCTCTTTGGCCGCTTTGGTATCGGCGCTGATGACTGCTCGCAGGAGTTCTTGGCACATCACTGGCACCCGCTCGCCCATTTCGCGGAGTGAGCCTGGCCAATCTGGGGATTCGGCATTGAATCGCTTGCTGATCTTGGCGATGGTTGACGCATGGTCGGCGAGCCGCTCTATGTCGGAGTTCGCCTTGAGGCTGAATGTAATCAATCGAAAATCTGCCCCGAACGGCGTCTGGAGCGCGAGGATTCGGAAGCATTCTTGCTCGATACGCACCTCTTCGAGATCGATCTGCTTTTCGATCCGTTTGACCTCTTTGGCGCCTTCGCGGTCGGCGGTCCAGAGCACTTCAATCGATTGGGAGAGCAGATCGACCGCTTGAGAAGCCTCGCGGATTAGCCTTCGGCGGAGGGAGGCGAGCTGCTGGTCGAGCTGGGTGCCTTCGGCGACACGCTGGATTGGGCTGGGTTCAGGGGATGTATCGTTCGATTCGGGCATAGGTCAGGTCCTGTCGTGTTCCGATGTTGTTTGTAGAAGATTCTATCACACCAGGCTTGTTGATGCATTGTGTTTGTGTGAAACCTGTGTTAGGAAACCCATGCGAGGATGGCTTTGGCGCCCTTCATGAGCGAGCTTTGTTGCGATCGCGGGCGTGCCCAGACCTCGGAGAGTTGTTCGCCCGAGCTTGTGTGGGCGTTGGTCTGGGCGAGATCGCCCTCTAACACACGGATATCGACGGGAGCGGATCGCAGCTCGTTGGCGATGCGATCGGGGGTTGCGGTGAGGAACACGACATCTTCGCCGCGTTGGCTCACGCCTCGAACGAAGTGGGATTGGTAAGCAGCCCGGATGCGTGCACGGAGCACCAGTCGGCGGACGAGTTCGGGCGGGTCAGAATACGCACTCGTCAGATCCTCGACCACCTGATCGATCTCGGTTTGGGTCTTGGCGGTGCCCAATCTTCGGTACGCTTCGATCCTACGGACATCACTGGGGATATAGGCTTTGGGGATGTAGCCGAAGATTCCGATATCAACCGAGGTGTGCGTCACCTGCTCCGGTGCACCGGCCTCGGTGAGCTGGTGCACGGTCTGGTCGAGGAGCTGGCAATACATCTCATACCCAACCGTAGCGATATGCCCGGATTGCTCTGCGCCCAGCAGGTTCCCTGCGCCACGAATTTCGAGATCGCGCATTGCGATTTTGAATCCTGCGCCGAGCATCGAATATTCTTCGATGGCTTTGAGCCGTTTCTGGGCGACCTCTTTGACGGTTCGATCTTCGGGCAACAACAAATAACAATACGCCCGGTGGTGCGATCGCCCAACACGCCCGCGGAGCTGATGCAACTCGGACAATCCAAACCTGTCCGCGTCATTAATAATCATGGTGTTGGCGGTGGGATTATCAATACCCGATTCGATGATCGTGGTCGAGACCAAAATATCGACCTGACGCGCCATGAACTTGTGCATCACTTGTTCGAGATCATTGCCCGCCATCTGCCCATGCCCAATAATCCCCTTCGCGCCCGGCACCAACTGACGAATATTGTCCGCGACTGATTCGATATTGTGTACTCGGTTGTGCACATAGTACACCTGCCCCTCGCGGGCAAGCTCGCGCTGGATCGCCCGCGCGATGCGGTGTGTGTTGTACGGGATCACCTCGGTGACGATCGATCTTCGATCCACCGGCGGCGTCGTCAAGCTCGAAATATCTCGCAACCCCAGCATCGACATGTGCAGCGTGCGGGGGATTGGTGTTGCGCTCAGCGTGAGGACATCGACCGTTAGTCTCAAGCGCAACAGTGCTTCTTTGTGTTCGACGCCGAAGCGTTGTTCTTCGTCGATCACGACCAATCCGAGCTCGGCGAAGCGGATGTCCTTTGACAATAACCGATGCGTCCCCACCACGACATCGACGCGGCCGAGTTTCAAATCTTCGATCGTTCGTTTGATGTCCTTGGTCGATTTGAACCGCGAGAGCGATTCGACCCGGAAGGGATAATCCGCGAACCGCTGACGGAATGTCCGCTCGTGCTGCTCTGCGAGCACGGTCGTCGGCACAAGGATCGCCACCTGTCGCCCCTCCTCGACGACTTTGAACGCTGCACGGATCGCCAGCTCGGTCTTGCCGAACCCGACATCGCCACAGATCAATCGATCCATCGGGCGCGACGATTGCATGTCCTTCTTGATCTCGATCATCGAGCTGAGCTGATCCTCTGTTTCTTCATACGGGAACTCGGCTTCGAACTCTTTGAACAGCGTGGTGTCACTCGGATACGAATGCCCGGGGACATGCTCGCGCGCCGCGCGGACGCGGAGCATTTCAGAGGCTAAGTCTTTGACCGATTCGGTGACGCGTTCCTTCTGGGCTTTCCACTTCTTGCCTCCGATCGAACTCAACGGCGGCTTGCCCTTATACCCCCCGACATACTTCTGCACCAACCCGATCTGCGAGCACGGCACATGCAATCGGCTCCGCCCGGCGAACTCGAGCGTCAGGTACTCTTCTTGATCTTCTTTGCGTTTCTTGGTTGCGGGGCCAACGCTCGAATCAAACCGTCGGCGTTGTTTGGCGGTGCCCGACGCATCCATCACCGTCATCGCCACAAACTTGGCGATCCCGTGCTCGGCGTGCACAACATAGTCGTCGATCCGGACATCAAGGAAGGTATCCATCGTCCGCCCGGCGCGGATTTTTTGTATCCGCCGACGCACGCTTGAGCGGTGGAGCAACTCGCCCGCGGGCACGATCGCAAACCGCCCGATCCCCGCGCCCTCGTCGGAGGCATCCCAGATGAATCCACGCCGAATATCAAGAATCTCTCTTCGAACACCAACACCGGGCGCGTGCAGTGTCAGCAACTCGCCGAGCCTTGCGAACTCGCCATCGGAGCCGCACGCGAGGATGACCGTATCGACCTGCTCTTTGAGCTCGCCCAGCTCACGGATGGCACCCGAAACCTCACGATCAAACGGCGGGAGTGTCCCGACGGGCAACCCGACGAGCGAATCTGCGCCTGACTTGCCCGCTGAAAACTGGTTGACCTCAGCGAGAGCGTGGAAGCGGGTTTCGAGAACTTTGAGCACCGCCGGCGGGCCGTAGATGGCACGCCCGTCGCTGACCCGTTCGAAATATCCGCGTCCCTGTTCGACAACCTCGAAAGTCTCGGCCAAGAGCACCACCGACTCTCTGGGCAGATATTCCAGCACCGATTGATCGTCCCGGTTCCCCGCGAGCTGCGCATCACCAACCGCGCCGAGCAATACCGAATCGATCTTGCGATCCGAACCCATTGTGTCGATGTCGATCTCGGAGATCGAATCGATTTCATCGCCAAAGAAATCGATGCGGACAGGGATTGGCGACCCGCCGATGGAACTGGTCGGACCCGTCGGCGGGAAGATGTCGATGATCCCGCCTCGCGATGCGAACTGCCCTGGGTACTCGATCGTCTCGACGCGTTCGTACCCGGCGTCGCTCATCCATTCGATGAGTTCGCCCGGCGCTACTTCAGTCGCGTCTTTCACCTCGCGTACCAACGCGTTGATACGCTCTTCGCTTGGCACCGGCTGCATCAACGCAGAGATCGGTGCGATCAAGACATTGGGCACCTTGCCCGCGCGGAACTGTGAGATCATCGATGCCCGTTGGGCAAAGAGTTCTGCGCTCACGCTTGATTCGCCGGGCGCGAGTTCTAATGCCGGGAACACGGTACATTGATCCGAGTGCACCGACTGAATCTCGGCGTAGATATCCTCGGCCTCATCGAGATGTGCACAGACGATCAAGACGGGACGCTTGATCTGGCGATTTAACGCGAGCGACACCAACGAAATCGACGATCCGACCGAACCCGTTGCAATCGTGCGATGACCAGCGTCCAACCCTTTGGCGAAGGCTTTGAATGCAGCATCGGCGATGATTGGGATCAGCAGGTCCACAGCGGTTCTCTCTTTCTGTACGCGCAGCGCACACGCGGGCCTTGGATCATCGGGTTGACCGATCAGCCAGGGCAGTTCACTTGGGTTGATATGAGTCTACCCGTCTTCGCCGATGGATGCACGGGTATTGGTAGAATCTCCGATGATGACCAGCGATCTGATCTTCTCGACCGTCTTTGGCCCGATCCCGCTGACGCGTTGGAGGCTGTCGATCGAATCGAATCGGCCGTGCTCATCACGGTCTGCAATGATCCGCGATCCCAATGCCGGGCCGATCCCGGGGAGCAGATCGAGCTGGGCAGCGGTCGCCGAGTTGATGTCGATGAGTACGGTCGCCCGGAGCGAACTCGGATCAGGCGATTGACCAAATGATATCATCTGCTCAGTCTGATCATCCATCACGATCGGTTCAAAGAACGCGTCGCGCTCGATCGTTCGATTCCACGACCATGCCAAGCCGCTGATCGACGCGACGGCGAGCACCGCGCAGGCGAACATGGCAGAAGGAGTGCGTGACCAATCCAAGCGTGGTGTCTTTGTCTGTGAATCGCGTGATGATCGGTTCATGATGGGGATCACGACCCAATCTCGGCGGCTTGAGACTGCCCGTGCTCTACATCGAGAAAATCATTGCCCATAAGCCGAGCGGGCAGATTTCCGGCCTGGACTCCATTGCGGAGTTCGACGAGCCGATCGAACACTGGGCGGGTTTGTCCCCGACGATCGAGCAGCCCTCCAGTACGCATCTCGGTTGCCCCGGTTGGATCGGCGAGCTCGTGCCAACAGATCGATTCAACATAAGGCTTGGACAATGCGACGGCGCCGAAGGCCGACATCCATTGCGCTTGCCCTTCATTGGTCCAACGCTGACGCCAATATCCTGGCTCGGCATTGTGTTGCGAATCGCTGATGGGGGTCAGTGGCCCAGAAGGGGCACCAAAGGCCGAGATGGCGATCGGGCGATCGAGCATCGCGTATTGATCGAGCATCGACGAAAACGCCATCAGGTCGCGCGTGCACATCCCAGATTCATACGATCCCATCTGCACCCGAAGCGAGAACGAGTCAATCGGGATCCCCGACTGGGTCAGCATCTCTGCATACAACACCGGGGGCAACGATCTGCGATCACTCGTGTGATATTCGCCCCACGGCTCGACAATCTCTACTTGCACCTTGGCACGCGGGTGGAGCTTGCGGACAACGAGCACACAGATGCGGGTCAGGTCGATCATCTGTTGAAAATCGAGCTTGAAGTGTTCGCCGCAATGGAGACCAGAGCACACCGTCCATCTGCTGACCGTTCTGCGGTATCGCGTCACAATCGCTTTGAGGTGTTCATAGACCAACTCGCGGAGTGTTTCGTAATCGTTCTCCCAGATGTACAACCACTCGGGGACACTCTGGGGGCGGAAATCAATCACGGGTCCCGCGACGACAGGCATCTTGGCGGTACGGATCGCCCATTCGATCCATTGATCGGTCGGGGTGTAGGCGTACTCGCCTTCGAGCGGTTCCATCTCGACCCAACGCATCGGAAGCGAGATGAAATCGCACGCCTTGCGGACGGCAGCCTTGGATTGTTCATTGAGCACGCTCGGCGAGACCACCGCGCCGATCGCGGGTTTGGTTGGCAAAACCACGCCTCCACGCGATGGATGAAGCACCGGCACCGCCCGTTTGGTGATCCCATGATCTTCGGAGACGGACAGGTACAACTCGCCGCTCATCCGTGGGGCGAAGTCGCGTTGGGTTTGGTAGAGCGACAAGCGTTCCGAAGCTTCGAGCGCGATCCAGAGCGAGATAAACCCAAGCCGAGAGGCCTCGGCGATATCGACGGATTGTGCACTCGATGCAACTAATGCTTTGGTGAATGTCTCGCGGGCAATATCAAAGAGCTTCATCACCTGCGTATCTGGGTCGATATCAAACGCTTGCCAGTCTTCGAGTTTGGTCAAGAAGAGCATGATCCGATGACGCGCCAGTTCGATCGCCAGCACATAGGGACGGTCGCGATCTGGGAGCAAGCAAGTCTGCAAAGCCCAGGCGCCAAGCGGGCGGAGCACGATATCGTCGAGGATCGGATCCGTCTGCCCAAGGGTCTCGAGCCTGGTAGCATCGAGATCGATCTGGAGCGCGAGCGAAGCTGCTTCGCGGGTGCCTTTTTCGCACCGGATCATCCCGTTCTCAACGACAACCTCCCCGGCGATGGGCACGGAGTCTGGGCCGATGAGGTATGCACCGGGCAAGACCTCGAGCGATAAGGCGGTCGATTTATCTGGGGAAACAAAGCGCAGCATTTGGGATCGTATACTCCTCATTCGATCCTGGCTGGCAACCACTGTTGCCTTGCTCGCACAGGAACCCGATCAGTTCATACGCTAAGGATATGGGATCCGGCACCGATCGGCGACCTATTGACCCGGATTCGTGCCAGTTTATCGTTCATGTCCCCTCGCTCTCCAACGCTGGGGAACACTCTGGTCTAAAAGTGGGCTATCCTCATTTCGTGAATACCGATCACCCAACACCGACAAGTCCTTCTTCATCTGATTATCTTTCGGAATTCGGGGCGCCCGTTTTCGAAACAGACCTCTCCTTGCCCAATAAAAGGGCTGGCAAGGTCCGCGATACGTATACGATCCCCGCCCATTCCGATTTTGATGGATCTCATATCCCGGCTCGGCTCGCAATGATCGCCAGCGATCGCATTTCGGCGTTTGATGTCATCATGCCGACGGGTATCCCTTCCAAGGGCAAGTTGCTCACCGAGATCGCGACTTTCTGGCTCCGGTGGATCGAAGATCAGGAACTCTCGCCGACGCATCTGCTCACCACCGACACCCTCCCGATCCCAGCGGACGCCTTCGCGGGCAAGACCACCCGTGCCATGCTCGAAGGACGCACCACCATCGGCAAGCTGTGCAAGGTCATCCCGATCGAATGCGTCGTTCGAGGGTACCTCGAGGGCTCTGGGCTCGCTGACTATCGCAAGACCGGCAAGGTGTGCTCTGTTGATCTCCCCCAAGGGCTCAATCAGTGCGATCGACTCCCCGAGCCGATCTTCACGCCCGCGACCAAAGCGGACGCCGGGCACGATGAAAATATTGGTTTCGAACAGGCCTGCGAGCATGTCGCCGAGTTTGGTGGGCGATCCCTGATGGATCGTTTGCGAGAGCGTTCGCTCAATATCTATGTCGCTGCGAGCGCGTATGCGAAGGATCACGGGATCATCTTGGCGGACACAAAGTTCGAGTTTGGGTTTCCGGTTGATGACGACGGGCAGATTATGAGCACCGAACCGATCCTGATCGACGAAGCACTCACCCCAGACTCTTCACGGTTCTGGCCCGCGGATGATTATGAGCCCGGTCGGGCACAAAAAAGCTTCGACAAGCAGTTCCTGCGTGAATATCTCGAATCACTCGTCGCGTCGGGTTCGTGGAACAAAACCCCGCCAGGGCCAGCATTGCCCGACGATGTCATCGCGGGCACACTCAAACGCTATACCCGAGCACGCGACATGCTCATCGGGCATTCGTCTTAACAACGAGCAGCACACCAAAGCCATGACAGTTCGGTGTCATCAGTTCTGTATCGCACCCTCATCGCCCTGCTCTTGTCGTGCGTCGAGCTTTGCTTGATACACAACGCGGAACTCGTCCATGCCGTTGGGTTCGGGGAAGATGAGATCGAATGGTTCGGAATCACCCTGCTTTTCGAGTTGGTCGATGAACTGTTTGAATCGTAATGTGAGCGAGTCGTACGCATATCGACGCAAATCTTCGGGTGCATTGCCATAGAGCAGCTCGGCTTCGTTTGGACCGAGTGTTGTGAGGATGTTGACAAAGATATTGCCCGCGAGGAATGGGAAGTCGCGGTCCATGAACTCCATGCGAGCAGCGCCTGACGCCGCGACCACAAGGTTGAACTGCTCGCCGAAGAAGTAGGCGTGGGCAGAACGGGCGTATGCCCATTGAGCATTGAACACATCAACATCACCCGCCATTAATCCCGAGAAGAACGCACCCTGAAGTGCGCCGTACACCTCTGAAACCGCGACCTGAGGCGACCCCATCGAATCGAAAATTTGCTTCTCTGCAAAGTCCTTGAGCGACAACGCGAACTCGTCAACAATCGTGGTGTCGTTAAAGTTGTGCCCGTCCCAGTTGCGGAGTTTATCGTACCAAAATTCCGCTGTATTGATATCACCCCGGCGATAGAAAAACCGGACGGCATCACGCAAGAAGTTGGCATACCCGGCGGAGAACTGGCGATACGCTCTTCGATCGGCTTCGAACAAACCCGAGTTCTCAACCACCTGGTCGAGCAACATGCCGTAGGTCGGCACGAAGTATGGGTTGGGCACGCCCTGGTAGTACGCGGTGCGCTGTTCGTGCACATCGAGATAGTTAAAATAGACATCCCCGTGTCGCCAAAGGTCTTGGACCGATTGCATGACCAATCGGAACGCGTTGACAAAGTCGAGCGAGTCGGCATTGTGCTCGTTGACTTCCATACGTCCGACATCGGTGCCCCGCGAGCCCCAGTAGAGGGCGTGGGCAGCGGGCAAACGGTAGTCGATCGGGCCAAACTGGCGGATCTGTTGCACCATCCGCACGGGTTCCATGAAGTACTCATCCATCAGCACCCGCTGGCGGACATGGTTGATCAAATCGGTCCATGCTTGCTCATCGGTAAAGCTTCTGCGGAGTTCCATGAACGCGCGGGTCTTTGGGCCCGCATTTCTCTCGACGGACCCGAGCCGACCGGCGCGGACAATCTCGCTATGGAGCGTGTACCGCTCGAGCAATCGCACACCTAGATCTTCACCCATCGCCGATTCATACACCTTGGCGAGTTGCTCGGCTTTGGGAGATTTTTCTCCTAGCCCATTCCGGGTTGCGGGCGCGTCAACGATCGGTTTGATCCAATCGACATAGACCTGAATCACACTCTCGCGATCGCGATGTTCAGGGTCGATCATCGGCTTGGGACCAAGAATATTGTGCCATTCATAGGCAAACTGACGCTTGTAATACTGGTTCGAGTCGTCGGTGTACCCGGCGACCTTGTGCAAGAAGATCCATGCCAGCTCTTTGTGCATGTGCATGTTGTTGGGATTCGCACGGATCCCTTCGTTTCTGAGGAGCCGAATCCCCGAGTTCACCCATCCCCACCGCTCTTGAGGCGTTTGCGTCGTCACCGAGATGTTGTACGCCATGTTCCAGGCATGGAATGTCCAGACCTGAGGCAGCCTTGGCTGAAGGCGAGTGATCCACCCGGCGAGTTCTACCGCTTCGTAAAACTGTCCCTCTTCTTTGGCATTGGTCGCGCGAATCCAGAGGTAGTTGACGAAGATGCCTCGCATCGCGCCCATCGCCACACCAAGCGCAACCATCGGCGGGTCGCCGTCTTCTGCGCGATCGGTGTACGAAAGCCCGTGGCGTCCTGTGGAACCCGTGATCGAGGTGCCAAAGTACCCGGACCCAAAGAGACCGGCGAACAAGCACAAGACAGCAATCAATCGAATACGTCTATTCTGTGTCATTATCTGTATCTCCTTTCCGATCATTGACCTGAGTAAATGGCAAGCTGACGACGACGGAAGATCACGACGCCCGAAAGATAAAACAATGAGGCGAAGCCGCCAAGCGTGAAGACCCCTCGGCTCACGCTGCCCCACGAGAGCATCTCGCCTTCGGATAATCGCGAGGTCGGACGAAGATCGTTATAGACCTTGAAGACCGAGCTGATCCAATCCGCAGCATAATAGATGACTGTTCGATAGAGCGACGGATCGCCATGGACATTGGTCTTGCCCCACCCGGGGAGCGCGTCTTGAACAAACCCTGCGCTCTCGCCGATGAAGAACAGCCCGCCGGCGATCAGACACGCGACGGGGAAGCTCGCGAAGGTCGATGCCCACACCGCGAGCATGCCGAGCATCGCGAGTTTAACCCAGAGCACCACAAACACACGCACAAAGTTCGCACGGTATCCGCCAACGGAATACGAAATCTCGAGCCCATCGGGTGGGATCGTAAATGTGTTCATGTTGGTTTGCACATCAAAGTTGCCGTCTGCTGCGGCGAGCAGCTGCCCGTTGATGATCTGGAGCCGAATCTGCCCGTTGTTGTTGATGAACTCTGGCGAGATCGTCATCGTATGCGAAAAACCAAGCCCGGTTCGGCGAGGGGGCAAAATGGTCCCGTCGTCAAAGGCGAAGGTCAGGATATAGAACATATCAGGGCGGTTGCCCTCGGCGTTGATCTTGTATCGAAGCGTGAGCGGCAGGTTCATTGCCTTGGCTTTGCCAAGCCCATAAAACACAAACTCTTCATACTTCTCAGCGTTGGGGTCGATCGACAGATATTCAGACACCTCGTCTTGGAAGATCTTATTCTTGAGCGCTTGTCGTTCTGCTGGGTTCGGGTTGTAGCTCGCGTTGCTCTGGCGTTCACGCTGAATCTGCAACTCGAGTGCCGAATCGAACACTTCATCATTGATCGAAAACGGTAGCGAGGGCCTGACCGATTCACGCGAGGTGAGCACGCGGGTTTCGAGGATCAGACGGTCCTGGGTGATGCTCTCCCCTTCGGCGGCTTGATAGGCGTCTATCTCGCCCACCGCGGGTTGATTGCGGAGGTACTCGGTAAAGAGGAAGATGCCCGTCGCCGAGACCGTCAGCAGGATCGCTGCCAACGCGACCACCCCGAGCCATTTGCCAAAGAGATACTGCCACGCCGCGACCGGTTTGGTCATGGTCTGCCAGATCACTTTTTCGCGTTGTTCGTAGGTGACGGTCGCGGCTCCAAAGAACACAACAAGCAAGCCAACGAATAAGAAGGTGAACTCGGAAGCCCATTTCAAGAACAGTTGTATTCGATACGAGAGGGTTTGTTCATCATTGAGAAGCATCGGCAACGCGGCGAGCACGAAGAACAGCATCACAATAAACACCAACGATATCTTCATCCGGATCGCTTCGGCCAACACATTCCGCGCGATCGCGAGCACGGGGTTCGAATAGCTCAACAGCATACCCGCTGCGCGTAAGAGCACCATGAAACTCAGTGTCAGGATGATCAAACCGACAACGATCGAGCCGGTGACTTCAAACGAGCTGTCTCGGAGCAGGAAATAGACCCCCGCTGCGATCGCCGCTAACGGCGGATAGACCAGCCCAAGCCCCATCCACACCACCAAGATCAGCATGAGCGAAACGGCTGCGGTGCCCGTTGCCCAGAGCATCCCTGGGCGAGCGGTGTTGAGCAGGTGCTGGATTTGTCGAATCTGTGCGAGCTGAGGATTTTCAATATCTTCACCAGCATAGTTGGTGACGGTCGCGGGCAGCTCGGCGATCTGGCGAGTCATCTCCGAGGTGTCATGCGAGTTGTTGAGCAGCGCATACCCGATGAGCAAGGCAGCAACAACCAAAATCACCGAACTCACGATGATCTTGAAGAGTTTGTCCTTCTGTAAGCGATCAAGCTTGGCGAATCGTTCAAGGATGGTCACCGCTTGGGCTCCTTGTCGCCCTGGTCGGTATCGACATCATCGTCGAGCAACGAACCGATCACGCCGCGATCAACATGTTCGCCAGCATCATGCTTCACATGCTTCAATGGTTCCGTACCAGATTCATCGATTGATTCAACCGGTTCTGTCTGTTGGGAGTTATCTTTCAACAATGAATCGATCACCGATTCTTCTGTGGCGGGTGCCGATGCTTGTTGTCCTGCCTGAGGCGTCGCTGCCAAAGCATCCTTGTCGGATTCGATTTTCACTTGATCGTCAGCAGAATCATTCATGAGCGAGTCGATCAAGGCATCGCCGTGCTCACGCTGGTCGGCCTGTGCACGCAAGAAGGCTGCGGTCATGCCGCCATGCATCGCACCGGATGTTGTGGCCTTTTCTAACTGTGCCTTTTCTACAATTCCGAGGAAGAGTTCTTCGAGTTTTTGTCGTGGCGCCGAGACTGTGCGGATAGATTTCTCGCCTCCGGTTCGTCTACGGATCAACTCATCGATCTCTGCGATCGTCTGTTCATCGAGCTCATCGGTTTCGATGAGTGTTCGCTCTTTGCTCGAGAGCAAGTTATCACATGTGCCCTCGTCGCGGATCTTGCCGCCATAGAGGATCGCCATGCGATCGACAACATCTTCAACATCCGAGAGCAGATGGCTCGAGAGGATAATCGTTTTGCCTCGGCGTCCGAGTTCGAGAATCAGATCCTTGACCTGACGCGTCCCGATCGGATCAAGCCCGGTTGTTGGCTCGTCGAGAATCAACAAATCTGGATCATTGATCAACGCCTGCGCGATCCCGATCCGGCGCTGCATGCCCTTTGAATATTCGCGTACCGGACGAAACTGTGCGTGCTCAAGCCCGACCATTTCGAGCAACTCATCGATACGCCCTTGGCGGGTTTTTCGATCGAGTCCGAATAGCTTGCCGTAGTAATCGAGTGTTTCTCGTGCATTGAGGAACGGATAGAGATAACTCTCTTCGGGCAGATACCCGATCCGCTTCTTCGTCGCCACATCCGTCGGCGGCTTGCCGAACACGGCCACCCGCCCATGCGTTGGTTTGAGCAAACCAAGAATCAGCTTGATGATCGTGCTCTTGCCCGACCCGTTCGGGCCAAGAAGCCCAAACACCTCGTGCTCGTAGATCACGAGATCGAGCTTGTCAACCGCGCGGGCCTGGTCGCGCATCCAGAAGTCTTTAAAGACTTTCGAGAGCTGCTGGCAACCGACAACCGCTTTACGGTTTTCATTTGATTGCCCAGCGTGCCCAGAATCAGGCGACGATTCGAGTGTTTGTGTGGCGGATTCGCTCATCACTCCATGTCCTCCAACTGGATACCGCGGTGAGATTTGTATTGATCCCTTCGTGCATCCTCCCGGCGTTGACGCTGCCCGGCAGCTGCCTCGGCACGCTTACGCAAACGATCCCGCTCGCGTTCGATATCCGGATCATTATTAATCAACAACTCAACATCGACACCCTCGGGCAAGTACATCGTCGAGACAAAGTCTTTGTCCAAGAAACTCGCCATCGCCATTGACCAATCGCGTGCAACCATCAAGGTCGGGTTGGCTTGGTACTGCGCCTGCTTGGCTTTGAACTGTTCAAGGTCTGCGATCGCGCGTGATACACGACCAGATGCTTGGGCCTGGGCACTATTGAGAATCTCTGAAACTTCGCCCGAGATGAGCGCGAGCGTGCTCTGCCCTTGATAGTTCGCCTCGCCGCCCTCGAGCACGATGTCAATCTTGGCAAGCATTTCGACCGCCAACTCGGATTCACCGAGTTCGATATATTTCTCGTATTGATCGATCATCGAGATCAATACCGGGGCCGCACGTCCTGCGATTTCGTTGAGTTCTTGATCGCGGAGCAACAACGAATCTTCTCGGGTCTTGCCCGCGCTCTGGGCCGCTGATTGGACCGATGCGAACTGGTTGAGCAGGTACAAAGGCGGGCTCTTACGGACAAGCACCACACGATCAATTGTGATCCCTGATTCGAGTCCATCGAGTGTCTGCTGGGCGATATCTCGCACCCGTGAAGCGATTGACTCTGCTGATTTCTTGAGCAAGTCATCAATCGAGGTCTCGGCAATTGTCCGCACCACACCACGCCGAGTAGCGATAATCACCACACCGCGTTCTTGTTCAGGGAGGATATTTTTGATAAACCGGAGATGATTCGAGCGGTGATAGTTCACCGTCCATTGCGTGTGCGCGATATTCAAATCCGCGGTGATCAACGATCCAGAACCCTGCGGGTTGAGCCGACCCGTATCATTAAATCGCCCGATGGGCATCTCAAGGAGCGCATCGTTGCTTGCCGAACCAGGGACGCTCGGCATGAACTCTCTTGCC
>CAJXXI010000051.1 GCA_913062615.1 uncultured bacterium
AAAAAAAAACCGCCGTTGGCATCGAATCGATTCCGTTTTTGCAAGTGAAGACGAAGAGAATCGATCTGCGACCTCTTGCATGACATACAAGCAATCTACCTGCTCCCCATTTTGTGTAGAGCGGGCTTATTATGCTTGCTATAGCGCTCACAACCCCCTCATAACCCGGGCGCAAGTCTCTGAGATTGATTAGAGCAGGTTGGGGCAATATCGCCCCAACCTGCTCTTAATCCATGCGTCTCCGGTTATGAGCCCGGAGCCACCAGAGACTTTTCCCACCCCACCACGATCTCCAAATCCTCCCCAAAATCCCGCAAACAAAGAAAAACACCACCGAGTTCTCTCAGTGGTGCTAATCGTTTACCGTGGAGTCGGTTGCGTTTGCAACCAGACTTCGAATAGCGGGGGCTGGATTTGAACCAACGACCTCCGGGTTATGAGCCCGACGAGCTACCAGACTGCTCTACCCCGCAATCAGGAAGGGATTGTTGGCGCTTCAACTACAGAAATCAACTTTCTGGGCAAACGATCTCGGATGTTCCTGCGCTCATTGGATTCATTCCTACCGTCTAACGCGAATATTGAGCATGCCTGGTGAAACCACAATCACCAGAATCGGTATAAAAAGCAAAGCCATCGCGTTTGGCTGCTTCAACACCCACATTGGAATTGGGAAAAATCACATGAAAAAGACATTGCTGCTCATAGGTGCAGCTGGAGTGGCCTTCGCTGCCGCCCCGCTTATTGCACAGGATGACACGAAAAACTCTGGGATGTTCAGATTTCCGGATGTCGGAAAAAACTCCATCCTCTTTGTTTACGCCAACGATATTTGGATTGTTGATCGCAAAGGAGGAACCGCTCATCCGGTTGCGAGCCCGGCTGGTCAGGAGCAATCACCCAAGTTCAGCCCGGATGAACAATCTATTGCGTTCGTCGGCAACTACGAGGGCGATCGTGATTTGTATACCGTCAATGTCAACGGCGGCATCCCCTACCGTGTCACACATCATCCATCCAACGAGCGGCTCCTCGACTGGACACCTGATGGATCCCTGCTCTTTTCGTTCAATGGTTTAAGTGGCAACCGAGCACACCAAAAACTCTATACTGTTGATGCTGATGGTGGAATACCAGAACA
This sequence comes from uncultured bacterium, assembly GCA_913062615.1. Lineage (GTDB taxonomy): Bacteria > Planctomycetota > Phycisphaerae > Phycisphaerales > UBA1924 > UBA1924. Next base: position 1,142 of record CAJXXI010000051.1, read on the forward strand.
ACTCCCTGTCCCCTACGGAGCAACCGGCAATATCAGCCCCGACGGCGAGTGGCTTGCCTACACCCCCAACTCACGAGATTTCCGCACCTGGAAACGATACCGAGGCGGATTGGCGACTGACATCTGGCTTTTCAATCTCAAGACAAACGAGTCCCGCAAGGTTACCGATTGGGAAGGCACCGACACCATCCCGATGTGGCACAAGGACAAGGTGTACTACCTCTCTGACAATGGCGACGAAGCCCGGCTCAATATCTGGCGCTACGACCCGAAGAAAGATACGAACGAGCAGATCACCCACTTCACCGATGACGATGTGAAGTTCCCTTCGATGGGCCCCGCCGATGCGAGCAGAGGCGAAATCGTCTTTCAGCTCGGCACACAGATCCATCTGCTCAATCTGAGCAACAAGAAATCAAAAGCGGTTGATATCACCATCCCAGGGGCCCGCGAAACCTTGCGTCCCAAAGTCATCGACGCATCAGGATACTTCCAATCCGGTGGACTCTCGTCTACCGGCAAGCGAATCGTTGCAGAAGCCCGAGGCGATATCTGGACCGCACCTGTTGAAAACGGTGCTGTTCGCCAGATTACTGATTCCTCAGGAGCATCCGATCGGCTCCCATCATGGAGCCCGGACGGACGCTGGATTGCATACTTCTCTGATAGCGATGGCGAGTACGAGATGTACATCACCCAATCTGATGGCAAGGGTGAAACTCGCCAGCTCACCGATGGCAACCAAACCTACTTCATGCAGTCATCATGGTCACCGGATTCCAAGACCATCTACACGGTTGATAAAGCCGGTGTAATGAACTTGGTTGATGTTGAGAGCGGCGAAGTGACTCACTTTGACACCGATCCGATGGCAGGGCAACCGAGTATTTCTTGGTCACATGATTCACGCTGGATCACTTATGGACGCAGTAACGATGGTTCATTCAGTTCGTCCATCTGGATCTATGACACAGAAACTGGTGATCTCCAAAAAGTAACCTCCGGATTCTTCAATGATTCAAGCCCAGCGTTCTCGCTCTTGGGTGATTACCTGTTCTACACATCGAACAGAGACTTCACCGCTCCTCAATACGAAGATGTTGGCTCGACCTTTGTCTATGCCAATACCGGCCGATTGCTTGCGGTGCCACTCAATGCGGATGTCGAGGCTCCCAACCTGCTCGAATCTGACGACGAGACCTGGGACGATGAAGAAGAAACCGATGCCGAAGATTCGGAATCGGGTGATAAAGATGCAGCCGACGATGCTGATGGCGATGATGAAAAGGAATCATCATACCTTGATGGGTACGACACCGAGCATCCGCTCTGGGGCAAATGGGAAGGCACCGCTTCGGGATTTGCAGCCTTGGGCATGCCGACTGATGAAATCTCGTTCTCGTTGATGATTATCATTGACGACGAAGGAAATATCATGGGGCAATCAGAGTCCATGGGCGAAACCGATGATCTCGGCGATGTCGTGAAATGGGACGCCGACGCAGGGACTCTGTATATGGAGTCTACAAATGACGGCATGACCATCATCCAAAGCGCCACCGTTTCCGGCGATGAGATGACGGGCACCTGGGAAATCAAGCAGATGGGCATGGGCGGTTCATGGACCGGCACACGCACCACCACTGATATTTCAGAGGAAGAAATCGATGAGATTGCTTCTGAATCTGGCGAAGCCAGCGAAACGGTAGAAATAGATTTCGAAAACTTTGAAGCCAGATCATTCGATCTTGGCATTTCATCGGGCAACTTCGGCAACCTTGCATCAAACGACAAAGGCGAGTTGCTTTACATCCGTTCGGGTACAGCAGGAGCATCGATCAAGCTGATTGATGTGCGTGCCGATGAACCGTCCGAGAAAACCGTACTCGGTATGGCATTCGGATTTGGCATGTCAGGCGATGGCAAGAAGCTTGTCGCACAGACTCCCGGCGGGTTCGCGGTGGTTGATGCCAAAGCAGGGCAAACCGCCAAGCCGCTGAGCATGAAGCTCCGCAAGACGGTCAACCTGCGTGAAGAATGGCGTGAACTCGTTACCGATGCGTGGCGTCGACAGCGTGACTTCTTCTATGTGAAGAACATGCACGGCGTGGACTGGGACGCTGTGCTTGCGCACTACCTCCCAATGGTCGACGATGCGGTCTCGCGTGAAGATGTCGCGTACATCATCGGCGAACTCATCGGCGAACTCAACATTGGTCACTCCTACTCCTACGGCGGTGATTTCGACAGTCAGCCAAATGTAAATGTGGGTATGCTCGGTGTCGATTTCGAAGTTGCATTATCAGATGACGACACGGGATTCAAGATCTCTAAGATCTACCGCGGTGCGCCGTGGGATACCGATGCACTCGGCCCACTCTCGCAGTTTGGGCTTGGCGTAGCCGAGGGCGATATCATCACCGCGGTCAACGGCAACGCAGTCGATACCTCGATCGACCCATGGGCATCATTCATTGGGCTTGCGGGTTCGCCAACAACACTGACCATCGTGTCGGCGTTCGAAGGCGATGAAGAGACCATAAACGAGCGTGAAATCACGATCAAACCGATTGGCTCGGAAGCCAATCTACGCTACCGTGCGTGGGTAGAAGCCAACCGCAAGTATGTCGACGAGGCATCCGATGGCAAGATCGGCTACATCTATGTGCCCAACACCGGCGTCCAAGGACAGAACGAGTTGTTCCGCCAGTTCTATGGACAGATCGGCAAAGAAGCGTTGATGATCGACGAACGATGGAACGGCGGCGGGCAAATCCCCAACCGGTTCATCGAACTACTCAATCGCCCACGCACCAACTATTGGTACCGTCGTGACGGATCTGATTGGCCATGGCCTTATGATTCACATCAGGGTCCAAAGGCGATGCTGATCAACGGCAACGCCGGCTCGGGTGGCGACATGTTCCCATGGCTCTTCAAGCATCATGGTCTTGGCAAGCTCATCGGCACCCGGACCTGGGGCGGACTCGTCGGAATCTCGGGCGTGCCCGCGACGATCGATGGCGGTACCGTTACCGTGCCAAACTTCGGGTTCTATGAACTCGATGGCACATGGGGCATCGAAGGGCACGGCGTCGATGCTGATATCGTTGTCGAAGCCGATCCAGCATTGATGCTCGACGGTGCTGATCCTCAGCTTGATGTGGCGGTTGAGCACTTGCTCAGCGAGATCAAGACCAATGGCTATCACAAGCCAAGTCGTCCAACGCCTCCGGATCGCAGTAAGATCGGGATCACCGACGAAGACAAGTAATCAAACTTGATATAAGTCTATAAAACAAGCCCCGCGGCATAAACCGCGGGGCTTTTTCATGTCGTGAACTTATCGAACTCTCTTAGCCTCCGGTTCGCCCGAGCAACTCGTTGATCGCGGCTTCGAGCTGGCGATCTACACCCGCCACATCGTCGGCCGGGGTATGGCGGACATCAATGTCGGGCTTGGCTCCGTTGCTCTCCATGTCGGTACCATCAGGCAGATACCAACCACGGAACGGACGGCGAACGGTTGTGCCATCAATCAAGCTGAATGAGCCTGTTGAGATCACGCCGCCGAAGGTTTGGGTACCAATCAATGTCCCGCGCTTGGAGTTGCGGATCGAATGAGCAAAGATCTCGGCATTCGAGAACGAGTTCTCGTTGATGAGCACATTGATCGGACGCGAGTACGCATAGATCAATCGACGATCTCGCGGATAGTTATCCATCCGGACTTCAGCAGGGTTTGCCCCGCGTGGGATGGTGTAGGCATGGTTCGGCGCGGTGAGCGATGCGAGCAGGATGTCGGTTGTCCAACCTCCGCCGTTGTCTCGAACATCGATGATCAATCCTTCTTTGCCGTCAGCTGCTGCAAAGAGATCGCGTTCGTAATCACGCACCGACGCTATACCCATCGAACGGATATGGAGGTATCCAAGCTTGCCATCGGACATCTCGTCGACCTGCGCCCGACGCTTGGCGACCTCGTCTTTATACCGAATGACCGACATGGTTGAATAGGGAACCGGTGTGACGAGTGCCATCCGATTGACAGGCTCGCCGTCATCGTCGGTGGTGACGAACTCGATCAGCACTTCGTTGCGGGCGGTGCCGGCGAGTGTCGCATGAAGATCAACGAGCCCGGCGGCGGTGTTCGTATTGGCAATCGACACATCACCAATCGCTATCAGCGTGTCGCCGACAGCTGGGCCGTTCTTCATTCGGCTGATCGGGCCGCCCTCCATAATCGCGTCAATCCGATATCCGTCTGTGGTTGGCGTGAAATCAATGCCCAGATAGCCATTGGCTGACGATGACGCGGAGAACCCGTCGCCGCCCCAGATGCCAGTGTGCGAACCGTCGACCTCGCCCCACATCAGATTCATCAAGCGTTGAAACGCCTGCTTGGTGCGGGTCTGCAACACAACTTCTCGGTACCGATCGGTCATGGCGACCCAATCGAGACCCTTCATCGTTGGGTGATAAAACGCAAGACCAAATCGACGGGCAGCCTCGTTAAACTTCTGCGCGAGTTCTGCCTGGCGATCGAGCATGATGGTCGCATCAATCGAGAGCGAAGTTGCCTTGCCGCCAGTTGGCGAGGTTGTCGATGCAGAGCCACCAGATACAAAGCTTAGCGACTTGCCGTCGATTGAAACGCGTGGATCGCTGACACTCCCAGACTTGATCGTCTTGCGATCCTTGCCCTTGTAATCGACGCTGACATACGAGCGGTCGCCGTCGATGACTGTAGAGAACGCGATGCGATCAGCTCCGGGTGTCATGACAAGGTTGGACTCCGCCTGAGGCGTCGATGTCAGCCTGCGAATCCGAAGATACGCATCCTTGGTGTCGAATGAAAGGCTTGCGTCTTCGCCTTCATCCTTTTCTTCGTCTGCATCAGCTGCTGCATCTTCAGCGTTGACCGGATCAATCGGAGTGATCTTCTTGGCGACACCGATCGCATCTACGTAATACTTGGCGAGCTCGTATCCGCTCAGCCCATCGAGTTCGCGATCGAGATTGACCGCGTACACATCGAATCCCCAGTTTTCGTTATCACGATCCGACAAGAACGCGAGCACCTTGCCGTCGTGCGAGAGCACCGGCGAATGATCGATGTCCGGATGGCGTGAGATATTGATCGGCTCTGAATACGAACCGTCCTCACCAATATGCGTATCAAGCAAGAAGATATCGGTATTAAAATCGAGATCTGTTGCGGCGAAGATGATGTGGCGAGAATCCGATGCCCAAAGAATATCGGGCTCGGACCACAGCTCTCGAACGACTCGATCTTCACCGGTTTCCAGATCACGGATGACGATGTCACCTCGATCTTGGAGATACATCAGCTTGGCGCCATCAGGAGAAGGCTTGGGCGAGAATGCCAATGCATCGCTCTCGATCACAGGCGTGATCTCGAATCGCAACGCCGTCGCCCACCGCTGGGCGTAGTCGATCTTATCTTCCTCTTCTTCTTGAGCTTCTTCTTGAGCTTCTTCTTTCTCATCATCTTCATCTACAGCATCCTCGTCTCCTTCATCTGATTCTTCAGCTGTAGCCTCTTCTGTTTCTTCTTCAACATCCTCCTCAACCGTTTCTTCTTCAGGTTCAGGAGTTGGTTCTAAATCTTCGCGTGCCAGTGTGACGGTTGCCGCATAAATCGAACCGACCGAGTTCTCGTTGTCGGCTGTAAAATAGAGCATGACACCATCGGGTGACCATACGATGTCGCGCTCGCGTGAACTGGTCTCGGTGATGCGATGGGTTGGATGGTCTTCTTTGGTGCTTCGGATAAAGAGTTCGCTGCGGGAAATGACCGCGATCGAATCGCCAGACGGATGCACCGCGGCTTGGGAGACTTTCTTTGAGATATTGAGTTTTTCAATCCGATCACGCGCCGAGTCTGAACCAAACGTGACGCCTATAGGCATCGGTGTGGCTTGTGTGTTCATCAGATCGAGCGTATAGAGCGTGTTCCATACGACAAACACCGCGGTAGAACCATCCGCAGAAACAGTAAGGTCGCGCACGCCATGGGTGATGGTGGTTGGGTTTGATGCATCTGGTTTGAAGTGTGTAAGCTGTGTTACAGCATTGACATTCTGATCGGTCGAGTCAGCTGCGAGCCTCACAAGGTTGTACTGCCCGTCTCGGCTCGACACATACACCAATGACCCGTCGGGAAGTGGGTTTGGGTTCATATCCATGCCATCAAACTGCGTCACTTGTACGAACGAGTCATCTGAAGGGCGGAACCGCCAGATATCAAGATTGCCCGGGCCGCGATACGCAACTCGGTGCGGGTAGTAGTACCCGCGGATGAAGTAGATATCTTCTGAGTCTGAGCGTGTTGCCGGGCCTCGCCCGAATGCTTCGGTGACCAGCGTCATCGGGCCGCCGTCGAGCGGGGCTTGGTACATGCGTGGGTGACGATAGATTTCTGGGTAAAGGTATGTCGAGAACAGAACCGATTTGCCATCCTCAGAAAACCCGCCAAGCATTTCTGATCGATCGGAAGTGGTGATTCTGTTGATATCTCCAGCGATCAATCCGCCTCTGGAGTTCACGAGATCGAGCGTATAGAGATTCTGTGTCCCGTGCCGATTTGATTCAAAGACGATCGTAGATCCGTCCGAGTTGAATCGGCTCTGGGTCTCGATGCCCGGGTGTGTCGTGAGCCGATTGGCCGATCCGCCCGCGGCGGGTACCGACCAGAGATCACCACCGGCAGAGAACACGATGTGGTCTGCATTTGGCGACAATGATGGATACTGAATCAACCCGTCGTGTGTGTCGCCAGCGGCTGCAACTGTTGCAATGCTGGCGATGATCGGAAGTATGAGATGCCTGATCGACATATAAAGTCTCCTGAGTGAATCCCCAACGACCTCTTTCTCGTTTGGGTGCTCAAATGTGTGAATAAAAAAACAGACCCGATCGGATGACCGGGTCTGTGAATATACACTCTTTTGGAAGCGAATACGAGCCTCAAGCCCGTGTTTCTCTCCCGGAATTAGTTTTTAGGCTCGAGCGTTTCCGGATCGCGTTGTGGAATCTCGGTTGCATTGCCGCCGAAGAACTCCTCCATCGTTGCAACGCGTGCTTGATCCGCTTCTGATTCGGCATTGCCCTTCTTGATCTCTTCCCAAGGCCCAACAACCAAAATGACCATGTCCTCTGGATGCAAATAATCATTCGCTGCCTGCTGAATCGCATCGGCGCTCACACCTCGCACCCGATCGCGGTAGGTCGACCAATGATCGTCCGGGCGACTTGTGCGTTCATCAGAGATGAACATCCCCATCATCGCGCCCTTAGACTCGAATGTCCGTGGGAATGTTTCGATGAGGTTGTTCTGGATTGTCTCGATTTCTTCGGTCGAAGCCGTTTCGGTCTGGATGGTTTCGAACTCGTCGAAGACCAACCGAGTTGCTAATGCGGTGGTTGCCACCTTGGTAAAGAAGTACGACATAAACATCCCCGGGTATTCAGTCCCTGCACGCATCACAGAGCCCGCGGTGTATGCGAGCCCTTCGCGTGTACGAACCGAGTTGGTGATGCGTGATGTAAACCCGGACCCGCCGAGGATTTGATTCATCACCTCAACCTGGACCGCGTTAGGATCATCTCGCTGAACGCCCCGATGCCCGATGAGCACCTGAACCTGAGGCTGATCCTTTTCATAGTAATACACGCCGGGGGTAAAGGCATGCGTTGGAGCGGGTACAGCAGGCGAAGCTTCGCCAGACTCCCACCCTTGGAACGCTTCTTCAAGGAACGCAAGCATTTCGGCTTGGTTGAAGTCACCAGTCACCGAGACCATCAGGTTCGATGGATTGAAAATGCGTGCGTGGAATGCCTGCATATCTTCAACGGTGATGGCTTCGAGCGATGCCTTGGTAGACTGACGGGCTTCGAAGTGCTCTTTGCCCCACATGAGGAAGCTCATCTCGCGCAATGCGATCTGAAGCCCATCGTCATCGCGGGTCTTGATCTGCTCGAGTTGCTGCCCACGAAGAACCTCAAGACGCTCGCTATCAAAGCGAGGCTTTAAGAGCATGTCCATGAACAAACCAAATGCGTCATCCAAGTTGCTTGTAAGACAGTTGACCGTCGCGTTTGAACTGCGTCCACCCACGCCGACCGATACATTGGCTGCCATGAAATCGAACTCTTCGTCCAAATCAGTAGGCGACATCAATGAGGACCCGCCCGAGCGAATCATCGCACCGGTCATCGCTGCGAGTCCCGCCTGTCCGTCAGGCTCCATGTACTGACCACCCTTAAAACTCAGGGTAATTGTCACCAATGGGAACTCTTTGGACGATGCCAAGAAAACAGGCGTGCCGTTGGAAAGTTCGTGGCGATAGTCAGAAGACGCAGGAGGCGTAAACACCAGTTCTTCAAAGCTCAGAGCAGATGGGTGCCCAGGAATGTCATCAGCATTGATCGCTGCGCTTGCCAAAGTCCCCGCACCAAAGACCAGGGCGGCACATGTTGTCGTTATCAGTGATCTCATTGGTCACCTCCCTGTTCTGTAGAATCTTCGCCAGCTTCAAGCTGGTTGATCCGGTTCTGGATTTGTTGCTTCATGAACTTCATCGCGGTCTGGAACTGCGGAGGAACCATGTCCTTTTGAGCATCCATTTCTTCGAGCTGTGACTGAAGCTCAGCCATGTCGGTCGCGGTCGCGATCTCGGCCATGCCGGTTTCAATCCCAGGAAGCACCATCGCAACCATATCTTCAGGAAGCGATGCACGGACATCGTCAAGCGTCAGCATAACTTCTTCGGTGCCGCCCTTGCGGAGATAACTCGCCACCGCACGGGCATCAGCCTTGAGATACTCATTGGCGACCCGCATGATGTCTTCTGCAGTCACCGCAGCGATGCGCTTTGGCTGTTCGTTGAGGTATTCATAGCTGCCGTAGCCTTCGGTGATGGCGAGCTGGAAGAACAACGAAGAGTTGTCCTGCAACCCACGGAATGTGTCTGCTGCCTGCTGATTCTTGATCTTCTGAAGCTCACGATCCGATACCGGCTCAGTCTTAAGCCGATCGAGTTCCAGATACCATGCTTCTTCAAGCTCGGCGAGTTGGGTAGCGCCCTTTGGACGAGCATTGAACGAGAAGCTGCCCGCGTAGTGCTGTGAACGGTGCGATGCGCCAGCACCCGCAGCGATTCCTTGCTCCTCAACAAGAGCCTTGTACAAACGACCGGTACGCCCATTGAGCAAATCGGCCATCACATCAAATACCGCTTCGTCAGGGTGACCAAAGGGCACACTGCGATAACGAACTTCGACCTGGTCTTGGCAATCACATTCGCCCGAATATCGCATTTCACCGAGCAGTGGCACCGAGTAGGTCACCAATGGGGCTGCCTTGGGTCGCTTATTATCGATGCGACCGAAGTACGAATCGATAAGTTGCTTGGCGTTCTCAACCTCGAAATCGCCAACAATCACACCCACAAGGTTCGCAGGCTGATAGTAAGTCTCGAAATATTCCCGAATCTCATCTTCGGTATACGCCATCAGATCGCTCATCCATCCGATTACCGGCCAGTTGTATGGCGAAGCGACCCAGAACATCGAATCGAACTGCTCACCGAGCTTGCCCGTTGCGGTGGCTTCGAGACGCTGACGGCGTTCTTCGATGACCACAAATCGTTCAGAGTCCAACTCGCGGAAAGATGGGTCCATCAAACGATCCGACTCCATCCATGCCCACAGCTCGAGTTTGTTCGAGGGGACATTGATATAGAAGATTGTGAAGTCGTTGGAGGTGCCCGCGTTCATGCCCGACCCGCCGTTGCCGGTGTAGATCGAGTCGAACTCGTTTTTGATGGTGATTTCGGACTGGAGGTCCTGAATCCGGGTCATTTCAGCACGCATCTCACGGAGTTCATCCGTATCGTTTGCGGGATCCCACGGATTCTCGATTTCGCCGGCGTACATCCTCTTATATTGAATATCGAGGGCATATGCCCGCATCTGCTCACGAATTACCGTGAGTTGTTCACGATAATCCAAGTCAAGCGCTGCATCCGAGGTACCGATCGAATCGGTGCCCTTAAAAAGGAGATGCTCGAGCAGATGGGACACGCCGGTGATTCCCGGGCGTTCGTTGGCCGAACCAACAGGTGCGATCCACCCGGCGGTGATGATATTGGGTTGCTCATCACGGGGCATAAGCAGGAACTTCATGCCGTTGTCGAGTGTGTACTCGATCGGCTGGACATTCTGGGCGATGGCGGTGCTCGCCGGGATCATCATGATCGCGGCTGCCGAAATCGCAGCGGTGCGTAATGCTCGCATAGGTTCTCCTCAGAATCTATCTCATTGGCCCGTTGCACGATGCAAAGGGGTTCAATGATACCAAGATACTCGTTTGAGGATGCGAATTATGGACCAGATCACCCGGAAATCCCAAGCTCCGCGATCATGCACCGAACACTCCCCCCCGCAACATACTCGATCGTTGGTATCGGGATATGCACAATCGTTCCCAGAGCCTCGATCTGCTCGCGCTGCGCATCGGTGAAGTGCTCGTACGCTGTCTGCGACATCGCAAAGATTGGCTTGGCGTCCTTGGATTGGAGTTCGAGGATGTTCCCGCAGAAGTTGGCGATTTGGGCGAGCGATATCAACATCACGGATCGGCCTGTCGCTTTGAGCGATGATTCGACCAGTTCATATTCATCCGGATCGGTGATCGAATCCAAGCATGCCACAGCGAGGTATTGCCCGATGCTCAGCACCACATTGGTGTGATAGACCGGATTCCCGTCAGCGTCCGCGCAGTGAAACCGAACCGTTTGGTATTGGGTCTCATCGGCCCACGCATCAAGCGCGTCCTCGGTTGTGCGCCCTGAAATACAGGCATATGCGGTGTTATTTACCCGATCGAGCACCAATGACCCAGTGCCTTCGAGGAAATCATCCCCGGCTTCGAGCCCACTCAGGTCGAGATGGTCCGGCGATGAATGCGTGAACTTGGCGACCGCATCAAGAATCTCCGCCCGCCGTTCCTTCCGCCGAGACTCGGCGAGCATCGGATAGGTGACGATCATTGGATTCGCGTCTGCATCCTTAGGCTGATGGAACGATATCCAGTTGTTGGGGAACACCGAATCGGGTAATCCAAGATCATCCTCAAAGACCAATACCGAGACCCCGGCTTCGCTCAGAGCAGTTGCCAGAGCGTCAAACTCCGCCATCGCCCGCTCACGGACGCATTCCACCGTTTCGGTCGGCGTATTCATAAAGGAGTTGGTCTGGGCTGCTTGGTCATCACGTCCAAACCCGGTTGGACGAATCATCAATACCCGCGATGCTGATTGTGTGCGTTCGGTGCTCATGGTTCTATCATATACCAAACTAGACACGCCAGGATTCACAGAGACCACCGATATGCCAACCCACACCCAAATTATTCTCACCCCGAATCAGACTCTGAGCCCTTCGCAGGTCGAATCCGTCGCACGGTTCGGTGCCCGGGTCGAAATCTCGCCAGAATCCCAAGCCGCCATCACCACCTGCCGAACTCGGCTCGAATCGGTCTTTGGCGACGGGCAGCCTCACTATGGCATCAACACCGGGTTCGGTTCACTCTCACGCCAGAAGATCGAACCCGAAGACCTCGCAGCCTTGCAGGTCAACCTGATTCGATCGCATGCCGCCGGCGTTGGTAAGCCACTCGAAACCGATGTTGTCCGCGCCATGATGCTCACACTCGCAGCATCGCTGAGCCGAGGATACTCCGGCGTGCGCCTTGAAGTTGTTGAGCAAATTCTCAACCTCCTCAATAACGACATCACACCCCTGGTCCCCGAATCTGGATCGGTCGGGGCATCGGGTGACCTTGCGCCACTCGCCCATGTTGTCCTCGTGATGATGGGCGAAGGTGAAGCGATCACCAACAGCACACGCATCACCGGCGAGCAAGCACTCCAAACAGCCAAGATCAAACCCATCCAACTCGCTGCCAAAGAAGGGCTCGCCCTGATCAACGGCACCCACCTCATGACCGGGCGGTTCGCCCTGATCTCCCAAGATCTCAAACGTGTCGTCAACGCGGCAGCCATCGCCAATGCCATGTCGATCGACGCCGCCCGCGCATCGCATTCGTATCTTGATCCGCGGGTCTATCAGGTCCGCAATCAGTCGGGCGCCAAACGCATCGCCGCGACACTCACCGAATCACTCAACGGCAGTACGATCGTCACATCGCACGCGGCGGATGACCCGCGTGTGCAAGACCCATATTCATTCCGGTGCTCGCCTTTGGTGCTTGGTGCGGTGGTTGATTCGTTCGATTCCTGCTTCACCAAACTCAGCGAAGAACTCGGAGCCGTCACCGACAATCCATTGATCTTCGAGACTGACACCGATGTCCCCGATATCGTCTCCGCCGGGTGCTTCCACGGCATGCCCGTCGCCCTCCCAATGGACACCCTCGCGATCGGAATCTCACACCTTGCGGGCATCGCCGAGCGCCGGATCTATCACATGCTTTCAGTCTTCGATCCGCAATCAAACCTCACCCCGTTTATGAGCCCCAAGCCCGGCGTGATGTCCGGATTTATGATCGTGCAGTATTCGGCTGCAGCCATGTGCAACGAGCTCATCGGGCTTGCGAATCCGGCAAGCATTGCGAACCTCTCGACCTGTGCCAACATGGAAGACTACAACTCCTTTGGTCCGCGCAGCGCTGCCAAAGCAGCGCGAGCAGTCGAACTCGCACGCTCGATCATTGCGATCGAACTGCTCTGTTCAAGCGAAGGTATCGCCGCGCACCGCCCGCATGTTTCAGGTGATGCGGTTGAAACAGCAATCTCGACCATCCGCACAGCGGTCGAACCACTCACCCAAGACCGCTCCCCCACACCCGACATCGCCGCGATCGAAGAACTCATCAAAGAAGAAGCCTTTGGCGCCCCCATTTACGAACTGTAATACGAGATTATCCATGACCACCACTTCGCCCTATATCCCTGTACCTCAAAGCCGTACCATCCGCGCACCACACGGTTCAGAGATGTCCTGCAAAACATGGCAAGCCGAAGCAGCGATGCGGATGCTGATGAACAACCTTGATCCAGAGGTCGCCGAACATCCAGAATCGCTGATCGTCTATGGCGGGCGCGGGCAAGCGGCAAGATCATGGGAGGCCTACGACGCCATCATCGAAACACTCCAACGGCTCGAACCCGATGAAACACTGCTCGTTCAATCAGGCAAACCCGTCGGCGTCGTCCAGACCACGACCGATTCGCCCCGCGTCATGATCGCCAACTCGAACCTCGTCCCCCACTGGGCAACCCAAGAGCACTTCGACGAACTCGCACTCAAGGGCTTGATGATGTACGGGCAGATGACCGCCGGGTCATGGATCTACATCGGCACCCAAGGCATCCTGCAGGGAACCTTCGAGACCTACGCCGAGTGTGCCAAGCTCCACTTTAATAGCTCACTCGCTGGCACGCTCAACGTAACGGGCGGGTGCGGGGGCATGGGCGGGGCACAACCGCTATCGATCACACTCAACGGCGGGACCTGCCTGATCGCCGATGTTGATCAATCCCGGCTCGACCGAAGATTAGCGGACAACTACCTCCACGAAATCGTCCGAGACCTCGACGCCGCGATCGATCGCGCCCTCGAACTCAAAGCGCAAAAATCGGCAACATCTGTTGGGTGGTGCGGCAACTCGATCGAACTCCTCAACCGGCTCATCGAACGCGATATCACACCCGACACCCTCACCGACCAGACCAGCGCACACGATCCGCTCCAAGGGTATTGCCCAATCGAGTACACCTTCGAGCAAGCCAACCAAGCCCGACTCGATGACCCCGCAGCCTACCAGAAACTCTCCCTCGCCTCGATGCGCAAGCATGTCGAAGC
>CAJXXI010000052.1 GCA_913062615.1 uncultured bacterium
CGCTGCGTGATCAATGGGAGCTGGGGTATATTGGTTATGGCCCTCTAAAGAAGGAACTCGCGGAGTCGGGCATGCCCGGCGTTCGTTTGATCGGTACGGTGCCGCCCAACGAGGTTGCCCATTGGTTGAAGGCGTGCGACCTGCATATCTTTGCCTCGCTCGGTGATCCTTGGGGTCTCGTGGTCAACGAGTCGATGCACCTTGGCAAGCCCACGCTGTGTTCGAAGATGGCGGGATGCTGCGATGATCTCATCGTTGACGGGATCACCGGGTTCGAGTTTGACCCGGGATTGGGTCTCGCCGAGTTTGCAACCAAACTGACCGAAACACTTTTGAGAGATGACCTCGCCAAAATCGGGCACAACGCCCAGATCCACGCCGCGAGCTTCACTCCAAAACGCATGGCCGACGGCATCGCCCATGCGATCGAATCCGTGCTCCCAAGCAACGGGCTTAAAACCCCTCTAAGGGGGACGCCATGAAAACAGTTGCCGTATGCATATGCAGCTATCAGCGTGAGATCGGGCTCGCCCGGCTGCTCAAGGGACTCAAAGGGCAACCCACCCCACAGGGCTGGGAGACTCAAATCCGCGTCGTCAGCAACGATCCCGATGTGGATCGGGGAAGGTTTGAAGAGTGTGTCCACCGAGTTCTTCCTGAGGCGATCGTCGCATTTGAGCCGCGACAGAATATTGCCCATGCCCGCAACGCCAGCATTGCGCTCGGCCAGGCCGACGCGTTCGCCTTTATTGATGACGATGAATGCCCGAGCGAAAGATGGCTCTTCTCGCTCCTTGTCAGGCTTGATGACCCCGCCGTAGACGCGGTGTTCGGCCCGGTCCTTGGCGTCCAGCACGGGTGGGCACCACGCTGGCTAGAAAAAACCGGTGCATTTGACAAGCTCGGTCCTGATCACGACGGCGAGATCAACTGGACCCAAACCAGAACAAGCTCGACGCTCGTCCGCGGCTCGCTGATGGGGCCGGACGCCTTCCTCTTTAATCCTGCGTACGGACAGAGCGGCGGCTCGGACACCGAGCTCTTCCGACGCATGGAACTCGACGGGGCACGGTTCGTCCATGAGCGCAAAGCGTTCGTGTATGAGGAGAATGATCCTGCAAGGTGCAACCTCCGAGCCGTCGTCCGCAGACGGTACCAGGCGGGAGTAGTTTACGGGCGAATGATGTACACGGACAAGGTTGCCAAGCCTGCTTTTCATGTAGTCTCACGGGTCGTGTGGGGCGTCGCCGAGATTGGTCTGGGCAGTGTGCTCGTCTGTGTCGGCAAGCCCGAGGTTGCCTTCCGGGGGCTCTGCCGAGCGGTCGGGGCGGCTGGCTGCTGGAAGGGACGAAACCCGGAATACACCGTCTTCCGATATACCCCCAAGCACGCCCCAACGAGCACGGGGTAGTCATGCGAATCGCACTTCTATCACTCGCGGTGCCGTGGGCAGACCGTCCAACCAACGGCCTGTACAATATCGCGCAGTGCCGAGCGATCAAAGACCTCGGACACGAGGCCGCGGTGTTTTCGTGCGCCCCCATGCTCCCCAAAGCGTCGACCAAGCTCTCTCCGCTCGCCGCCCGACAATACAACAGACCAGATTCATACCGCGTTGACGGGGTCGAGATCCGTACCGCCCGCGTGCTCTTTGGATACAGCCGACTCATCCGTGAAACGATCTCCCCGAGATTCCCATCGATCATTCAGCGGTCTTTCGCGTGGGCGGTCAGGAATCAACTCGGCAGAATGCTCGACGAATTCACCCCCGATGCGTTGATCATCCACGGCGTGTTTCCGTGGGGACGGTTCGCATTGGACTATGGGAAATCGAGGTCTCTTCCGATCGTGGTCATCGAGCACTCCAAATCAGACCTAAACATGGCGTCGCGAGGGCAAGCGTATCGGCGTGCGTACCGCTCTCACGCCAACCGGTGCGAGCATGTGTTCACCGTCAGCAATCGCATGAGTGATCAACTCAAAGAGATCGGGATCGAGCGGGTCTCAACCATACTCAACGGCATCAAGCAGTTCGATACACACCCCGAGCCGAATCCGCCAAAGCACGGGTCTGAGAAAAGCAGCAAGCCCGGAACCTGGTTCGATGTGCTCGTCACCGGACAATACATCGCACGCAAGGGGCATCGGTATGTGCTCGAAGCGATGACCGACCCCAGGCTCGCACGCGTCCGGGTCTCACTCGTCGGTGAGCCATCACCCGCGATCAATCACCTCATCGACAGGCTCGGGCTCAAGGGCCGGGTCCGGGTGCTCCCGGTGCTCACCCAAGTTGAGCTCCGTGAGCAGATGAGCAACGCAGACCTGTTCGTGCTCCCGAGCTGGGGAGAGGCGTTCGGGCTGGTCTATCTCGAATCGATCTGCGCCGGAACACCAGTCGTGCTCTGCAATGACTCGGGCGCTTCGGAGCTCGAGTGCGTGCAGAACGCCGGTTGGATTGTCGCCCCCCAAGACGCAAACGCAATCGCCGACGCTATGTACTCAGTGATGAACCAGGACACGCGAGAACTCGACAAACAGGTTCAATGTGCCGCCCGATGGATCCGACACCACGCCACCTGGCAGGAAAACGCTCAGGTTCTCACCAAATCCATCGACGGATTCATCACCAAAACAGCATGAATACGAGCGTGTGTCTCCTTGCTCTCAATCCGATGGGCATCACCCATAGGGACCATGCAGAGAGTGCAGTCAATCCTGCACACCCGAGCATCCGATCACCCCGCCCCCCCTTACGATTGATACGCAATGGCGATACACCGTATGGCACAAGGATTGCAGGAGAGGATACACATAGATCACATCGAGTATCGGGACGCGTTGAATACCGGAGTCGCCCCGCAGTGCGTGACCCAAGGAGAAGGACATGGTTACCAGTGTTGTTCGACAAGTTGCCAAGGCTTCCGTTTATCCGTACCGCCGCATCCAAGCCATGCGCACACTTCGAGTTATGAGTGCACACCCCAACCCGTCAATCGCGGCGCTGGGCGCAGCAGTTCGCGATGGCGTGGCAGGGAGGTTCGCACCCATCGAGGGAGCTTGGATCAAACACATCGAGCATCGGCGCGACGAGTTGCTCAATAATCACAACGAAATCCAATACACAGACTATGGTGCCGGGAGCACCAGCCCCCGCAACATCGTATCGCAGCCTGACGAAAATTCGACCACCACACTGACCGTCTCGAAGATGTGCGAAGCGAGCCGGCCACCATTCTGGGGGGGGATCCTGTTCCGTCTGATCCGTGAGTTCAGACCCGTCACATGTATTGAACTGGGAACCTGCTTGGGAATATCTGGTAGTTATCAGGCCGCGGCACTCCGGATGAACTCCACCGGGTCACTGCGCACACTCGAAGGATCAGCTGCGCTTGCTTCACTCGCGGAAGAAACATTTGAACTACTCGGCGTTGAGAACACGACAGTGGTTCCCGGCCCGTTCCGTGAAACGCTTGTGGATGTGCTCAAAGCCGCCGGGCCAGTAGATTACATGTTCAACGATGGGCATCACGACCGCGACGCCGTGCTTGAATACTTCGAAAAATCACTCCCGTACCTTTCCAATCAGGCCATCATGGTCTTTGACGACATCAACTGGTCGCCCGGCATGCGCGATGCATGGAAGACGATCAAAGCCGATCCACGCGTGGCTGAAACAGTCGATCTCCGCCAGCTCGGGATCGCGCTGATCGGAGATTACGGACTTGACCACAAAGTCAACTACCACGCCCCGCTGTGAACTGAGTAAGTGAGCTTGTTCAACGACAACTGGCCTCTCCCCAGAATCTAGTCCATTCTTTATGCGAGTCATCTCGTAGAAGGAACTTATCCAGATCCCGGGAATCAATGAGTCAGACATCGAAGTTTCATCTCCAGTTCTGGCCCGTTTGCTGACCTGCGTTGGGTCCAGGCCTGTCCATTGCAGCCCCTTTCTATTTTGGCCCATTAAAGGTTTATGGATAATGGGATGTCGCATTCCGTTAGCAAGTGAATGTCGCTAATTGTGGGGTAGATCGGTGGTGATCAAATGAAGTCTCACAGCAATCGCATGGGTAATGATGTTCCGATTTATGTACCGAATATTTTTCCGAAATAGCTCGCATGAAGCAAAAAGCGGTATATGTACGGATTGTAAATCCTCTTGCGTTCGCATTCGTGGTTCGAATCCACCCGCACCCATTCCCATGAAATGACCCTTTCTACAATGTAGAGAGGGATTTTCGTAAGCTTGGGTTTTGTATTTACGAAGCATTTATGCTCAAAATCCATGAGCGTCGTACAGTTCGATTTGCTTTGCTCATTCAATCTATAAGTTGGAAGCTTGCTTGCAAATCATGACTCCTGGGTCTGCATGAGACAGACTGTGGGCTATGGCATACTTCAGATTTAGCGCAGAAAATGGGACGCCGGTATATACGCCGGCGTCCCTGAGTTGAACATCAATGTGATTCGTGGTGCTGGTTATCGTTCGATGACATAAGCCGCGTCGATTGATTTTGCGATTCGTGTGCGAATGTCATTGAGGTGAGCGCTTGTGTAGGTGTCCGGGCTCCGCTTGAGGGCTTGCACACACATTGTGTCGATCCTTCCAAGCTCAGCGGTTGCCAGCGTGGCAACTGTACGGAGCGATGGTGAGGTGGTGCTATCGAGAAGCATCAACTGGATCATGCGATCGGCATGCTCGCGTTGCAGGTTTCTACGGAAGCTTGAAATCTCAATGTCAGATCTTGTTGATCCCTTGGCATTGCACTCGCTCCATGCACTATCTGTGACTGTGGTGACAAGTTCGGCAAGTGTGAACATATCGTTGGTGTCTGCACGGAACTCGTTGTCATACACTCGGCGTAAACGCGTTGGGTTGATCAGGAAGGTGAGTCCTGTCGCTTGCATGCCGCCGACTAGATCATGAACAGTCGAGGATGGATCGGTAAGCAGTTCGTTCACGCCTTGTGGATCCCACCAGTATTCCTTGCCGAGGTGGCGAACAAGTTCAGGCGTGATCCCGTAAGCGTCATCTGCGAATGTGTTCTCGATGATAAAGTTCATCGCTTCACGTTGGCGCTCAGCAGAGATATCGGTAATCGGTGCCTCGGCGTCAGGGTCGCCCTTGCGAGCGTTGGTGATGTATGAGCCGCCGACATAGTTGGCTGCGATCGAAACAGATTGCAGGTGTGTGTTGAGGAACGAGTTGAATCGGCGTCTTGCGACGGACCATGACTCGCCATCATCGACAATGTCAGAGATGAGCTGAGATCGAAGCTTCTGCACAAGTGACATCCGTGAACGGGCGAAGTTCATGTTATCCGCGCCGTTGTCCCATGTGACATTGCGTGGATCAGAAGCGAACGAGATCTCAGATTGAGGCAGGAACAAGTGCCCAGGTTGCTGCGAGAGTTTGAGCGTTTCTTCGATTTCGGATTCAGGTCCATACCCAAAGGCGATCGCCCATGAGTCGTACGGCCCAACTTGAGATGTTGCGAATGGTCCTTGGACTTCACCGAGTTCATGGTTGATGTTGGCAGCGACATAGTCCATTACTGAGGCGCTTGATGGGCCTTCGAATCCTTCGGTGTTGAGTTCTTCAAGCGTGCGATAGGTTGATGCAGCCATGTTGTGCTGCAAGCCCAGGCAATGACCAACTTCATGCGCAGAAATGTACCGGATCATCTCGCCATGAAATCCTTCTGGGATCCCATCGAGCATTTCGGAATCATCAGCGTCAAGAAGGCCGATTGCCAGTGCGGCATCGGCAAGTGACATGTCGGCGCTGATCATGTTTCCGATGGTACATGCGGTATTCATTGGGTTGCTTGATAACCCGCTCCACGGATGATCGCGATGCCCCAGTGTGTGGTCGGTAACGCTTGCGGCTTCGAGGGCGAGGCTGCGTTCTACAAGCTCTCGCGTTTCAGGTGAAGCCAAGCGAACCCGTGGGTCCCAGTTGGGATGATCAGCAAAGAATGCGAGTGTTTCAGGATCAAACGATTGAACGGTGAGTTCGTCAACAAAGGTGCTGAGCATCGAGTCAACCGCTCGGGTGAGTCCTTGGTGCCAAACAACATCGGCGTCAAGGATTTCACCGGTGTATGGGTTCGTGCGTGATGGGCCGATGGCGTAGCCTTGCGACGAAGCGTTCCAGCGGAAGAAGTTGTAACGGGCGTCTTCAGGATCAATATCCATGAATGCACCTGTTGAGGCATTTTGTTGACGGACCTCAAGAGCACCAACGATACCGATTTCTTCAAACGCATTGTTCCACATCTCGATTCCTTCGCGAACATATCGGCGGAAGCGAATCGGTGTGGTGTGCTCGATGTACCAAACCAACGGTTCAGCAGGCGGGGAAAGCTTGAGCGAAGGGTCGGCCTTCACGATGTTCCAGCGTGAGATGTATCGATCGGTAATTTCTGAGTTCCCGGTGACTCCAAAGTCCTGGTGCCAGTCATAGAAATATCCGACGCGGGCATCTGCCTGGCGTGGCTTGTAGCCCTTTGAGCCTTGGAGATTCGAGATATTGATTGTGAGTGAAACTATCTGCCCATTGGGGCGTGGTGCGGTGTATTCAAAGATGACATTCTGTGGAAATGCCTTTGCATTGGTCACCTGTGCGAGTGCTGGATTGATTCTGTTGACAGCCGGGCCATAGCCGCCAAATGCTGAGCCAAAGAGGGCTGGGGCATGATGAGTAGCGAGTGATCCAAGGTCAACAACTGGTCGTTTGTCCGGTGTGTGTGATAAGATCGGCAACGCAAGAATGACTCTGCCGGTGTACAGATCCTTTATGGAATCCTTTGCCTGAGTATCTTGGTCTGTGCGTACATTCAGGTTTGGAGCAACAAGTGCGAGCTGGTCACCGATTTTTTGCCATTTGGCATAATGGGTAGGCCCCATCACGCCTGATTGCTCATCCCCGCCTGAGACAGTGCATGAAATCATTATGGTTTGCTTGTCATACCCATGTGAGAAGGCTGCAAGCAGCTTTCCATTCTCTTTATCTGTATAGAGCTCGTAGAAGGGCGATGTTCCGTCGGCGATGGATACAACCTTCGTGAGATCCTTGGTAACTTGCTCAAAGGGGGCGTCAGTTGCAGATGTGAGCGTTCCAGCGAATGCAAGGACTGCAGCGACTGAGATGAACTGCCTTAAGGGCATGGTGGTGGTCATTGGTATTTCTCCTGTGTGAATCGGGTAAAAATGCGTGTGAACTGGTTTACTGGATTTGCTCAATTTAGTTGCGTTTGATGAACAGAAAAGTTTGATCAAGTGTGCATCAATGCTTGGTGAACCAAGCGACCTCAGAGGAACGAGCAGTCAGTATGTTCGGCCCCATTCTCTCCAGATGGTTCGTTTACTACTCGTATGGTCACTTTTTGAATCGGTCATCTTTGGCTAATTGCCCGATTGGTTTTGCTTTAACTAGTTGGCCGGATATACGGAAGAAATGAATACTGGAAGGCTGCGAGCTCGTAGTCCTTGATTAATCTGCGTGTCCAAGCTGGCAAGCTGGTTTCTGATGATCTCGACAGGAAGGGACAGGTCGCTGGTGATCAAAAGAAGCCTCACAGCCTTCGCATAGGTAATGATGTTCCCAAATGTGTACCGATTATTGTTCAGAAACAGCTCGTATGAAGCAAAAAACCATATATGCATGGATTTTAAAATCCTCTTGCGTTCGCATTCGGTGGTTTGAATCCACCCACGCCCTTTCTGATGAAATCCTCGCGTTGATCGCGTGAGTTTTTTGATGGGGTGAAGTAATTCACTCAAACAGGGCGGCGTGAGGTCCGAGAACTGGCCTCCCAATCAAGGTGTACTCTTTGGGTTGAAGTGGGGCGAGAATTGGTCGATATCGGACAGGTACTGGTGAAATTAGCTGGAATCTATTTATGGACACGCCAAAATCTCAGAGTCGGTTTGATATCCGCAAATACTTCGTACGGGGTGAATCCCTTGTCGCCACCACAGGGATGGCGTTTATCGCGATCCTTGCGTTCGCTGTTGGCGGTGTGGTGTGGGTCTCTGCGCGTACAATTGACGACTCGATGATCGCCCAAAGCGAAGAGCAGATCCGCCAGACAAGCATGCTGATTGCATCACAGGCCGAGCTTCGGCTCAGTGATGGAGATTTGGCGGGGCTCCGACGATTGCTTCTCGACGCAGCCGCGTCGGGGATGGTCGAAGAGTATGAGATCAGTCTTCCGAACTTGGGAATCATCGCTTCATCCAACGCATCGCAGGGCATAATCGCAGAGTTGCCAGACTCTTGGCAGTCGGCTCCTGATATTTCGGCGAGTATGACACATAACCCGAAGACTTCAAAGACTGTAATCATCGAACCCCTGCTTGTGCACGGGCAATCCGGGATCACGCTCAAACTCGTGGTCAATCGATCCGTGCAGGTGATCGGTTCTGACTCGATCCGTGCCTCATCGGTGGGCATCGCGAGTGTTGGGTTGGTGCTGATGCTTTGGGTCTATCGCCGATTCCGCAATCGACTTGGCGGACTCGCAGCCATCGGCGATGCGCTCATAGCGGCATCATCTGGAGAGCGTCGGCTACCGATTCTGCTTGTGGGCGAAAATCTCGGACTAGAAGCCAAGGCATGGAATACACTCCTTGGCGAGCGTGAAACGCTCGAGCAAGCCACGATAGATCAAGAAATTATTGAAGCCGCGACAACTGGTGGGGTCGAATCCATCGGCTTGCCCGCTGCATGCAACACGCTCACCCAGGGCGTGGTGCTCGTTGAGTCCGATCTCACGGTGCTCTATGCCAATGGCGCAGCGTGTGTCTTCCTTCGCGTCACACGCGATGAGTTCGTTGATTCAACTCTAGAAACAGCCCCTGACTCTGATCAAATCATCGCAGCAGTTCAGAATGTGCTCAAGAACTCGGGCGTGACTCGTCAAGTGCTCGAACTCGGCGATGCCGAGCAGGCGGGGTCTGAGGGCGCGGTATTGCGTGTGGTGATCACTCGTGTGGATGAAGAAGATGTGCCTCGGGCTATGATTTATATCGAGGATGTGACGCAGCAACGCCTTGCTGACGCGTCGCAGAACGCGTTTATTGCGCAGGCAACCCACGAGTTGCGGACGCCTTTGACCACGATTCGGTTGTATGCAGAAGAAGCCATCGAATCTGGAAGCGAAGATGAAGAACTCCGCGAGAAGGCGCTCAATGTGATCAACTCCGAAACCCGCCGGCTCGAGCGCATTGTGGGCGACATGCTCTGTGTGGCCGAGATCGAAGCGGGATCGCTGACGATCCGCCGCGATACTGTCCGCACCAAGCAGCTGTTTTCTGAACTCGAAGAAGATTATTTGGCACAAGCGAAAGACAAGTCCATCGAGATGGTATTCGACATGCCACCCAAGTTTCCAACGATCAAGGCCGACCGCGATCGGCTCGGGCAGGCATTGCACAACCTAGTTGGCAATGCAGTCAAGTACACGCCTTCGGGGGGTCGCGTTGAGGTCCGTGTACGCTTTGCGGATAACGATGCATTGAAGTTTGAGGTCATCGACAACGGGATCGGCATCGACGAATCACAACAAGAACGAATCTTCGATCGGTTCTGCCGAGCGGATGATCGTCGGATCGCCAAGGTGACCGGGTCTGGGCTTGGTCTGTCACTCGCACGCCAGATCGCACGATTGCATGGCGGCGAAGTGATGGTCGAATCGGAAATGGATAAGGGCAGTATCTTTACACTCACGATTCCGGGCATCCAAGAAATGGCCAAGGCGGCATAAGGGAGAAGAATCGGTATGCGTATCGAGACGAATCGACATGGTGCGGTGACAGTGATCCAGCCTGCTGGGCCGGTGATCACCGAAGAGGATGCGACGCAGTTGCGTACACAATCTTTCGAAGTGCTCGGCAATACGCTCGGGCGATTTATCATGGATGTTACGGAGATGACCTTTGTCGATTCGTTCGGGCTTGAAGCGCTCGTTGAAATCACCGATGAGCTCAGCGCGGGCGGGCAATCGCTCAAGCTCTGCGGCATAAGCGATACGCTCCGCGAGATCATGGCGATCACGGATATCACCTCCAAGTTTCAGCAGTTCGAAGATGTGCAAACCGCGGTCAGGAGCTTTTTATAATGGCTCTTGGCAAGAAAGATCAACCCACCAAAATCCGCCGGGCACAACGCCCGCGACTCGTCGGCGAGGTGCTCATCAGCGATGGGCATATTACCGAAGAGCAGCTTTCCAAAGCACTCGTCGAACAAAAAAACGCCGGGAGGATGCTCGGCGAAGTGCTCGTCGACCAAGGGATGATTTCCGGGGGCACGCTCGTCCAATCGCTCGCCAAATGCTTGGGAGTGCGTGGGGTGCAGCTTCGCCATGGGTTGATGGATCCAAGTTTGCTTTCGTTGATCGGTGAAGAAGAAGCCAATAGGCTCAAGGCAATCCCGCTTTTTCGTGTGCATAACACTCTGACGGTCGCGATGTGTGAGCCTCAGAGCCTTCCAACGATTGATCGATTGCGGAAACTGACCGGATTCGAAATCCGCCCTGTGCTCGCCCTCGAAGACAACATCAATGAGTTTGTACGCAAGTACGCCGACGGCGATGTCGATGTCGATGCCTTCTTGACGAGCCTGGCAGAGTCTGATGTCGAGGTCGTCGAACGCGAACAGATCGACGAAGGACCAACGACAGATCTCGATCACATGGTCGAGGGTTCGCCGATCGTGAACCTTGTCAATGTTGCGTTGTTGACCGCGGTCAAGGACAAGGCATCGGATATCCACATTGAGCCCAACAAGAACGGCACACGGGTGCGGTATCGCATTGATGGTTCGCTTCGGGATTTGATGAACCCGCCACCTGGGATGCACGCGGCGATTGTGTCGCGTGTGAAGATCATCGGGAAGATGGATATCGCCGAGAAACGATTGCCACAGGAGGGGCGCGTTCGGATTATTGCTGAAGGGCGAGAGATCGACCTTCGCGTATCGAGTATCCCCACGCTATTGGGCGAGAAACTCGTGATTCGAATTCTTGACAAGCAAAACCTGCATGTACGCATGGAAGACCTTGGGTTTCGCACCGAAGCGCTCGAAGGGTTTCAACGAACACTCCGGCTCTCGCACGGCATGGTGCTCGTCACCGGGCCGACCGGTTCTGGTAAAACAACGACGCTCTATTCAGCGCTCGATCTGCTGCGAAGCCCTGAGCATAACATCGTCACGGTTGAAGACCCGGTCGAATATCAGCTTGATCTGATCAATCAAATCCAGGTGCACGAAGCGATCGGTTTGACCTTTGCACGCACGCTCCGCTCGATCCTTCGTCAGGACCCCGACATCATTATGATCGGTGAAATTCGTGACCAAGAAACCGCGGGCGTTGCTATCCAAGCAGCGTTGACCGGTCACGGCGTTCTTGCCACGCTGCATACCAACGATGCACCGGGTGCGATCGCTCGGCTTGTCGATATGGGTATTGAGCCGTACCTGCTCAGTTCCGCAATCAACGGCGTCGTCGCCCAGCGGCTCGCACGAACAATCTGCTCGTCGTGCACAATGAAATATTATCCATCAGAGTTGGTGCTCCAAGATGCTGGGATATCGGATATGAGCGGCAAAGCATTCCGCAAAGGCGCTGGATGCACAAGCTGTCATGACTCGGGTTTTCAAGGGCGGATGGGTATCTACGAGTTTATGGAAGTGACGCCAGAACTCCGCCGATTGATCTATCGCAACGCACCGACGCATGCACTGCGTGCGCTCTTGCACAGTCAAGGTCAGAAATCGTTGCGTGAAGAAGGCGTACGTCTGGCGATCGAGCAGAACACGAGTCTCGAAGAGATTATCCGCGTCACACAGGTTGATGATAACGATGGTGTCGATGACGAGCAGAATACGGGGGTTGCGGCATGAACTATTCATACCATGCATACGACAAATCAGGCTCACTCAGCGAAGGCGTGATCGAAGCTTCCACAGCTGATGATGCAACAGAACTCCTCCGCAAAAAAGGATTGTTTGTTGCATCAATCAGTTCAGCAAGCACCGGAGCCAAGAAGAACAAACCCAAAGTGTCGAAGGGCAGGAAGAAAATTTCTTCGAAGATTATTGCCGGATTCGCTCGCGAACTCGCGGTGCTTGTTTCGACAGGTACGACTTTGATTGACGCGATATCTTCGATCGAACGCCAGGCCTCAAACGAATCATGGCGGCAGGTGCTCAATCGGGTACGGACTCGGATCGAAGAGGGTGATTCACTCTCTGGAGCGCTCGAAGGTGACCGTCAGGTGTTCGATGCGGTCTTCCGATCACTCGTTGCTGCGGGTGAATCTTCGGGGCATCTCGATACCATGCTCCTACGCGTCGCGGTGCTGACCCGCAAGCAAGCGCAAATCAAGGCCAATGTTCTCGGTGCGATGATGTATCCGATTCTTTTGATGGGCGTTGGTATCTTTGTTGTTTCGCTCTTGATTGGTGTTGTGCTCCCAAGATTCGCGGGGATGTTCGAAACACTCGACACCGAGTTGCCCCCGTCGACCGCGGTGCTGATGGCAGTTTCTGACTTTGTACGAGCCTATTGGTTCGGCGTGATCCCCGGGATTATTGGATCTGTGTGGGGATTCTCTTGGTGGATTATGAGCCCGAGCGGCCAGCGTGTGCTCGGGAATATTGTTCTCCGTTTGCCCATGGTCGGTGACATTCTACGGTCGTTCATGACGGCACGGATTACCCGATTGCTCGGCGTGCTGCTCGAAGCCAAGGTGCCGATGCTTGATGCAATCAATCTTACTCGCGAATCACTCGGGCATGAGAAATACCAGAATATGATGGCGGCCGCCGAAGATGCAGTAACACGAGGCGAGCCTATTAGTACCGCGTTTTCTGATGGAAATTTGATGGTTTCATCGGCGTGCGAAGCGATCCGCAACGGCGAGCAGACCGGGCGGTTGGCGGATGTCATGGTGCATGTTGCTGATTATCTCGATGAAGATAACGATACAGTGATCAAATCGCTCTCGTCATTGATCGAGCCGGTGATCATGATCGTGCTCGGAATCTTGGTTGGCTTTGTCGCGATCAGTATGTTCTTGCCTCTCTTCGACCTTACCGCAACGGCAGGAGCTTAACGATGAGTCTACTCGGAACACGAACACAGCTTTCAGCGATCGGGCTCGATATCGACGCCCACGAGTTTCGTGCGGTGCAGCTCGTTCAATCGGGTGATGTGATCAGCACGCTCGCGTGGGCGGTTTTTCCTCGTCAGGATGAGTTCAATACCGCCGACGGAATACCCGCCGCTGAGGAACTCAAATGGGCAGCGTCTATTTTGGGTCGCCGTGGGTTTGTTGGACGCAGGATCTCAATCGTTCCATCGACCGGATCGTGCAGCTCGCATGTGATGGAACTACCTCCTGCAGACAGCGGAGCGCCGATTGGACAGCTCGCACGCATGGAGATTGCTCGCGAACGAAAATGTGGTCCAGACGAGTTTGAGCTGGGGCACTGGAAACTGCCCGCAAAGGGCAGAACACAAGAAACACTCGCGGTCGCCTGTCCGCGAACGGTCATCAGTTCTGCGATCGAACGATTCGAAGAGGCGGGGCTTGTGCCAGTGGGGATCGGTCTTCTAGAGCTCGCCGTCTGCCGAGGCGGAGCAGCCGGCTTTGATGAGCAGGTTGTTGACAATGAGATCAACGCGTCGTTGCATATAGGTTGGACGAGCACGCTGGCGGTGCTCACGCTGGGCGATACAGTGATCTATGTTCGCAGGATCGAGCGTGGAGCAAGTTCTGTATGGGATATGATCACCGGGCGATATCGACTCGCTGGCAAGAGTGCCAACGCGGTGATGGATGAAACTGCAGGCACTGAAGCATCTGAAGCAATGAATAAAATACGACGGGCCGTGTGGTATGGGTTTGCCTTAGAACTCGCCAACGAGCTCGATGTTGCGGTTGCCTATGTCTCTCACTCGTACCGAATGGCACCGCTGGGGAAAGTTCGGCTCAGCGGATACGGAGCTTGTAATTCCGTCATCATCGAGCATATTGATCAGGTTATCGGGATTCCGATTGTGAGCAATGCGCCCTCAGCAGTGCGACAAAGCATGGGGACACTCCAAGAGAACCTGCCATTGGCATGTCGATTGACCGTTGCCTATGGGCTTGCAGAGAGGTTTGACCAATGAAAAACATATCTCTCCCAATGGTGAATCTCATTCCCGTTGAGCATATTCAGCGACGCCAGCGAGCAGTCTGGATCGGGCGTTGGATCAGTATGGTGGTGATTATCGCATTTGTAATCGGCATCCCAGGGCTCTATATCGGAGGCAGCGCAGCACTCACCGATTCAGAAATGATGGTGCAGATCGAGGATACAAATCAGAAATACGAAACCAATCAACAAGCCATCCCGCTCTTACGGAGTCGGCTTGGGCTATTGACGGCAGAGCAAGAGGTGCTCGCTCTTGTGGAGAACCGGATCGATTGGGGCGATGTATTCTCACTCTTGACCGAGTCGGCAGGAAACGATGTCCGCTTTCGCGGGCTCCACGCAGTCGGCGGCGGCGTCGAAGGCGATGAACCGATCCAAATTATTGTTGATGGGTTGGCCCCATCACAAACAATCGCACGGGCGTATGTCGTTGGACTTGAAAACACAGCGGTGTTCGATACGGTCGAGCTCGTAGAGACTCGGCGTGAACAAGTTGATGAGTATGAACTCATCGGTTTTCAGATCATGATCACGATTCAATCTGGCGTTCAAGGAGTGGGAGGTGCTGGTCATGGCGGATAACTCGTCTTCAAAAAGACATCTTGTCAAGGTGCATCTGGTCGGTGGGCTGTGCTGTGCGTTGATTGCTGGTTCATCGATTTACTTCGCGGGCAATGCAATCACCAAACGCCGAGG
Organism: uncultured bacterium; assembly: GCA_913062615.1. Taxonomy (GTDB): domain Bacteria; phylum Planctomycetota; class Phycisphaerae; order Phycisphaerales; family UBA1924; genus UBA1924. The sequence goes on from CAJXXI010000052.1 coordinate 14,906, forward strand.
CTTGTTCCTGAGCGCACGCCACGAGTTGGTGAGCACCA
>CAJXXI010000053.1 GCA_913062615.1 uncultured bacterium
GATCGCCGTTCTCATAGAGTTCGGGTTCAATTTCAAACTCATTCATCCCTTCACTATTTTCAAAGACTCCCCATTCTAAATCCTGGCTGTTTTGAGTATCAAAGTATCTCTGTAAATAACAATCATGAAGGTTTAGTTTCCGAGCATGAACGCCCAGCCGTTCGTCTTGTGAAAACTCAACTCCCTCAACCTGAATAGACGGGCGACATCTGCGTATATACATGAATACAAACCCAATCGTTGACAAGATTAAGCCCGCCACGCCAAGTCCTATTGCAAAGAACACCCAAAGGGCATTTGATAGTCCATACTTACCGGGCCCCGCTTCAAAATCTCTAGAAAAGATCATGATGAGCATCATCATCCAAAGGATTGAAAACACAAAAAGCGTAGACGATGCTGAAACAAATGCTCGTCTGATTAGACCTCCGACATTCCGGCCAACAGCCCACTCACCTTGCAACTGCTCAATAAGCTCATCCCGCTGAACGATCAACTCGCCACGCGATTGAGCCTGCCCTTCGCTCATACCTCAGCCATCGCCCGTGCGTACACCTTGATACATTTCTCCGCGGCTCCGTCCCAGTTTAACCCGCGAAGCTCGAATCGGCCGTGCTCGCGAAGGGTCTGGCTCAGCGGCGGATAGCGCAGCACCGCGACGATCTTGTTGGCCATCTCGTCGGTGTCCCAGAAATCAACCTTGAGCGCGTGGGTCAGCACCTCGGACACGCCGGACTGTTTGGACACAATCACAGGGACATCGTTACGCATTGCCTCAAGAGGCGCGATCCCGAAGGGTTCGGAGACGCTGGGCATCACATAGCAATCGGCCATTTGATACACCCGGTCCACATCGCGCCCGCGCAGGAACCCGGTGAAGAGCACCTTGTGCCCGATGCCGATTGACGCGGCGTGCTCGATCATCCGGACGGCCATATCGCCGCTGCCCGCGACGACGAACTTGACATTGTCCTCTTTTTCGAGCACCCGCTTGGCGGCTTCGATGAAGTACTCCGGGCCCTTCTGCATGGTGATCCGCCCGAGGAACAGCACGATCCGGTCTCGTTTCTCGATCGCAGCGCCGCGCTGTGGCTGGATGCCGTCTTGGGCGACGCCGTTGTACACAACATCAATTTTGCCATCCGCCACGCCATAGCGTTCGTGGACGATCGCCTTGGTCAATCGTGACACCGCGATCACCCGATCCGCCCCGTGCATCCCGGCGCGTTCGATGTCGTAGACACCTTGATTGATATGCTCGCCTGAACGATCGAACTCGGTCGCGTGAATATGGCAGACCAAAGGCTTGCCCGTGATTGCCTTGAGCATCATCCCCGCAGGGTAGGTCAGCCAATCGTGGGCATGGATGACATCGAATCGTTCGGTCATTCCGAGTGCCGCGACGAGTCGTGCGTATTTTTGGGCATCGCCGAAGAGATCTGAGCCGTAGCCCCCACTGCCCGTGCCCATCTCGCCGAGCGATTCGAGAACGGATTCGATCACGGTGGCGAGCTCGTCGGCCGATGAGCCGGCGACGGATGCGAACTGCTCCGTATCGGCACTGGACACGATCGGGCTCGTTGATGATGCTGTGTGTGTTGTCGTTTCTCGTTCTTCTTGGATGGTCTCGACCACTCGGCGGAGCACATCGCCCGCATCAACCCCCGGGTAGGAACTCGGGGAGCTGGCTTTGAATGTTTCGAGCTGGGTCATGATCTTGCGATAAGTGACCGTTTCTTGTGTGGTGAGTGATCTGGGAAGCTCAGTCGTCTCGCTGGGCCCGGGGGGCATGCGCGCGGGGATCGCTTGGCGTGAGAGCTGACCGGCCCGCAAGCCAACTGCCCGCTCGGCGAGAATCCTCGGTCCGACGAGTTCGACATGCGAAACATGACCCTCGGGGATCGGGTGAGGCAGCACAAAGACCACTTCGTGTCCTTGAGACACAAGTGATTTGGTCAGCCCATCGACCGCTGTTCCTAAACCGCCTGACATAAATGGCGGAAACTCCCACCCGAGCATCAGAATCCGCATCGTCGGGACCCGGCCTTCCTATTTAAACCAACAATAACTCAAATCATCAATCTTCTTGTGTGTCATCCATATCACCAAGCTCACGGAGCACGATTTCGTATCCCAAGAGCCAGATCAATGCGTGCTGAGCAGCTTTGGGATCATCAATCGCGGTCGTAAGCCTTGATCGGAAGACATACATCAGCTCTGGTGATCGAAAATGATCAAAGCTGACCTTGGCGTCATGGTGTCCCAGGTCGATGACTTCTTCTTCGATGAGTTCGTCGAGCTTGTCGCCGGTGTTGACGAGATCGCCTTCGATCGAGCCTGAGAGCCAACGGTCTTTGGTCTCGAGACTGATCCAGACCGCATCATCAACGATGCTCACCCGATAAAACGCCTCTTCCGCCGAATTTTTGGCTTGGCAAGAGAGTCCGCGATCATCAATGGTGATCTCGGCGAAGACTTGGGCGGTGCTTGCACCGTCTTTGACAACTTTGTAGAGTGCTTGTTTGGCATCACAGGAGAGGGTAGACATTATAAAACCTTGGCTTGAGCAGGTGATCAAAGCATCCCTTAGAGCCACTGGCACCCTATAAGAATCCACTTTCTGACCAATCGTAGCGTACTGTGTGTTCAGGTTCCGCTCCTAGGGGCAGAAACGATGATCTGATTTTGAGTTTGAATAGAGAGATTGGGTCGACTCGGTGAAAATGGCCGATATACTTCCCCTCGCACGACCTGCCCAGGTGGCGAAATTGGTAGACGCGCCACCTTGAGGTGGTGGTTCCTGTAATGGGATTGGAGGTTCGAGTCCTCTCTTGGGCATTTGCATTGAGCAGCACCGATCATTCGGTGCTGTTTCTTTTTTTGCCTACTTTGGCTCACTATCCACCAGATCGTGTGTCGTCTCATCGCTCTATTCTTTCAGATATTGCACCTTTTGGTCATACACCACAACCCTGCTCAAGCCCCCCCAAGAACCGTCCGATCTCGATGGTGTTCGGACGGAATGACGCCGATTGAAAGAGGTGACTTGTGCGTGTACTTGTTGTTGATGATTCTGCTTTTATGCGAAAAATTATCTCGGAGATGGTGTCCTCAGACCCAGCCTTTGAAGTCGTGGGCATGGCCCGCGATGGCAACGATGCGGTCGAAAAGGCAATGCAGCTCAAGCCCGATCTGATCACGCTTGACATCGAGATGCCCAACAAAGACGGACTGACCGCACTCCGCGAGATCAACGCCAGATGCCGAGCATTCAAGCCCGCGGTGCTGATGTGCTCATCGCTTACTGTCGCTGGCAGCCACGAGGCACTCAAAGCGATGCGCATCGGCGCGTCCGATGTCATCGGCAAAGACCCGTCAACCGTTGGAAAAAAGGACGCCAGTTTTAAGACCGAACTGCTCGTAAAACTCCACGCCATCGGCGGTCATCGCCAGTTTATTCAATCAACCCCTGCACCAGGAGCCAAAGGGGTCAAGAATCAGGCACCTACACATGTTGGCCCAGAGATTGATTTCTCTCGAGTCAAAGCGGTCGTGGTTGGATCGTCAACCGGCGGCCCGCCAGTACTAGAAGAGATTTTCTCCAAACTCGCTAACACACTCCGTGTACCGATCATCGTTGCCCAGCATATGCCCGAGCAGTTCACCAAGAGCTTGGCTACAAGGCTCGACCAACACTGCAACTGCTCGGTAGAGTTGGCTTCGCATGGTGCGATCCTCTCGAATAATGGCGTCCATATCGCCCAAGGCGGCAGCCACATCAAACCAACCCGAATCGCTGGGGGAAAAATCGTCGCTCGTCTTGTGGACTCTGTCCCGGGCGCGATCTACCGCCCTTCAATAGATTTGCTCTTCAACATCGCATCCGAAATCTATGGAAAGAACCTGCTCGCGATTCAGCTCACCGGCATGGGGTCTGACGGCGCCGACGGCGCTCAAGCGATCAAAAAATCCGGGGGCCAAATTATTGCTCAATCCGCAACATCGTGTGTGGTTTACGGCATGCCCAAAGCAGTTATTGAGCTCAACCTGGCAGATCAAATACTCGATCCAAAAGAAATTCGAGATCTTCTGCCCCACCTGAACACCACCGAAACCACCACAAACACTTCGATATCGTCGAAGAGCACGCAAGTCCGCAAATCTGCTTAACAACAGATTGATCCACGCCGATCAACTCGGTGTCCGATCCGAACGATATCCCATAAGACCAAGTTTCAAGCCAAGCCGGAGACACATGATGCAACAAAACTCCTCGTCCAACGGCCAGACAACTGCCCAACTCCAACTCGTGAGCTTCACGGTTGGAGATGAACTCTTCGCAGTTGACATTCTGAGCGTACAAGAGATCAACCGAATGATGTCGTTAACCAAGGTGCCTCAGAGCATTGATGGTATTGAGGGCGTAATCAATCTCCGCGGCCGAATCATCCCGGTGCTCGACCTGCGTGTCCAGTTTGGGCTTGTCCCATCAGAGCTCAGCGAAGAATCACGCATTATCGTGGTCGAAGTCCAGGGCAACACCATCGGATTCATCGTTGATTCCGTCCAGCAGGTGCTTCTGATTGATCGTTCGATTATTGAGCCAACCCCGCAGATGACCACCTCGATCGATTCGAGCTATGTCGATGGCATGGCCAAGCTTGACGACGACCTGCTGATCTTGCTCAACCTCGACAACCTGCTCTCTCCAGAAGCATTGAGCAAGCTCTCGAGCATGCAACGCACCGCCGCCTGATTTTGCCATTGATATCCATATTTGTAGAAAGCCAATCTGTATGAGTGCCACAACACACAAAATTTCGATGAACGCTGTTCAGTTCAAAAGCATGGCGAAGATCATCTATGACCGATCAGGGATCCATTTCCCAGATTCAAAGAAATACATCATCGAATCTCGGCTCTCACATCGGATCGTCGAACTCGAGATGGAAAACTTCGATCAGTACATATCGTATCTCACGATGGGACCATACCAGACCGAAGAGTTCCAGGAGATGTTCAACCGCATCACCATCAACGAAACAAGCTTCTTCCGCAACGATGCGCAGCTCGATGTCTTCGAGAATCAGGTTCTTCCAGGGCTTCTCGAAGCCCGCGCGTCGACGAAGCGTCTCCGGATCTGGTCCGCAGCCTGTTCAACCGGCGAAGAACCATTCACCCTCGCGATGCTCTTGCACCGCACACTCGGTGTTCGGCTCAGCGACTGGCGGATCGAGATCCTCGGCACCGATATCTCTGAAAAAGCACTGACAGTCGCCCAAGGCGGCAAGTACAACTCGTACGCGGTCCGCACGACATCGAGCATGATGAAGAGCCGATACTTCAAAGAAGATGGGCGTGATTTCATCCTCGACGACACCATCCGCTCGATGGTGAACTTCGAAAAACACAACCTCAAAGACACGCTCGCAGCCAAACGCCACGGCAAATGGGATGTCATCTTTTGCCGAAATGTTCTCATCTACTTTGATGATGACATGAAATCAAGCGTCCTGGGCATGTTCGATAACCAACTCGTCAGCGATGGCACGCTGTTCATCGGGCACTCCGAACGGATTAAATCACTCACCGATCAGTTCACTCAACTCCAAATCCCGCAGGGCTTCTGCTATCAGAAGACCGATCACATCTCAAACTTGAAGGGAAGCTAACCCATGAGTATGTACGACTTCGATCCAGAAATTATGCAAGACTTCCTGACCGAGTCCGGCGAGTTGCTCGAACAACTCGAAAGCGACTTGGTCGTTCTCGAAGCAGACCCCAACGATCTTGATCTGCTCAACCAGGTCTTCCGTGCTCTGCACACGATCAAAGGCAGCGCATCGTTCCTCGCATTGACCAACCTGGTCGCGATCGCGCACTGTACCGAGAGCGCACTGAATACTGCACGCAACGGGAACCTGTTCATCGGTAAGGGCGAGATGGACCTGCTACTTGCAGCTGTCGATATCCTCAAAATTCAGTTCGAAGAACTGGCTGAAGGCGAAACAGACCTCACCGCTGCAGATCCAGATCTCATCGCCAAGCTCACAATCTTGGGTGATGGCGGATCACTCGATGACGCGCCGGCGGGATCGCAAGATACTGTTCAGGCTGCAGGAGATACCGCACCGATTTGCGAACCTGTAACCTTCGCCGACGGACGAACGGTCACCGCAATCACTTTCGATGCTTCCAAGCTCGATCTCATCGAGCATCTCGCGATCGATATCGAGGACAGCATCACCCAAGCGATCGCCAAACTCGAAGAACTGCTCGACAAAGACACGCGGACATCCGCGGGATGCAACCTGACCGAACTCTTCGAAGATGTCGCACGAACAGTCGATTTCTTTGATGTTGAGGAGGTCAACACGCTCGCGAACGCACTCGTCCAAGCTCTCGAAGGAATCGATTCGCTCGAAGATGAGCACATCATCCAGATCATACCTCGACTCCATGCTTTGTGCCTATTGCTCAATATCCAGACCAAAGAGTTGATCAATCAAAGAGTCATCAGCTGGGATACAACCACGCTGCTTGGTCGTTTGGAGAAAGCATCCAACGGCGACGCACTCGCCCAAGGCATGCTTGAAGCAGGGTGCGATCCGATCGCAGCACTCAACTCCGATGGTATCAATTTTAGTGACTTCGAAATCGAAGCTCCGATACCATCAACACCAACCAGTGAAGCACCAACACCTGGTGCAGCACCAGTTGCAGATGTTGAATTCAGCGACAAGCCAGAAGAAAAATCCACTCCTTCGAAAAAGGGCCCGGCCACAATCATCGAACAGACCATTCGCGTCGAGGTGGCTCGTCTCGAATCGCTCATGAACCTCGTTGGCGAGCTTGTGCTTCAGAAGAACCGTATCGGTGCGATGTCAGAAGACATCGCCAAGGTAATCGGCGATACTGATTTCGTCGAACAAGTTGAAATCACCGCGAGCACACTCGATCGTGTGACAGGAGATATCCAGGTCGCGGTCATGCGTACACGGATGCAGCCTTTGGATAAGTTGTTCGGGAAGTACCCCCGACTCATCCGCGATCTGGCTGCCAAGACAGGCAAAAACATCCAGCTTGAAGTCATCGGGGGCGACACCGAGGTTGACAAATCAGTCATCGAAGAACTCGGCGATCCGATGGTCCATCTTCTTCGCAACAGCGCCGACCACGGGGTTGAAATGCCCGATGTCCGTGCTGCAGCCAATAAATCAGAAATGGGCACAATCAAGCTCATCGCCAGCCACGACGGCAGCCATGTGAATGTGCAGATCGTCGATGATGGTAAAGGGCTGAGCCGTGAAATCATCGGCAATAAGGCTGTGCAAAAGGGATTGGTCTCCAAAGAACAACTCCCCACACTCTCTAACGAAGAGGTCTTCCGATTCATCCTCGAAGCGGGATTCTCGACCGCTGATCAGGTCTCTGATCTCTCAGGACGAGGAGTCGGCATGGATGTCGTCCGAACCAATATCGAGAGCAAGCTCAAGGGCAGTATCGCCATCGACTCGGTCGAAGGCGAAGGAACCACGATCAGTATCTCGATCCCCCTCACCGTGGCGATTATGCCCGCGATGATGGTCGCGGTATCGGACGAGGTCTTCGCGATCCCATTGACCAACATTACCGAGATCGTTCATCCAACGCCCGAGATGCTCTCGGAGCTGGGCGACGAGCCGGTGATTCATCTCCGCGGGCAGGTCTATCCATTGATCAGTTCGCAGGACATCTTCGATGTCCCAGATTCCAAACGAACCGACGAAGACTTCGTCGTGGTCATCGGATTCAACCAGAAAATCATCGGTCTGCGTGTGTCGCGCGTGATCGGTCAGCAGGAAATCGTGATCAAGCCGCTCGACGGCGTACAACGCGATGGCCCGATCTCGGGTGCAACTGTCCGCAACGATGGTGGCGTGAGCCTCATCATGGACATCGCAGAACTCATGCGAGTTTCACGAATTCAACGCACCCACGCGATGAGCACATAACCCAAAACTCACACAGTCACACACACCGTCATCAAGGAGTACTCAGATGGACGCCAGTTATATCACCCCATTCATGACATCAATCCAGAATGTCTTTAGTACGATGTTCCAGCTCCCCGTAGAAATCGGTGAGCCTCGCATCAAGACCGATTCCAAGACTACCCATGATGTCTCAGGCATCATCGGCGTATCCGGCGAAATGACAGGCACTATCGTGCTTTCAATGCCTTCGGATACCGCAGAATCCATCGTCACTCTCTTCACCGGGATGAAAATGGATTCAGAGTCTGAAGACTTTGCCGATGCGATTGGCGAGTTGATCAATATGATTTCGGGAAATGCGAAAGCCGAGTTCCAACGCAAGGCGGTCTCGATCTCATGTCCATCAGTTGTCATCGGTGCAGGGCATCGTGTCGCTTCAGGATCAGGGGTTCCATGTGTGGTCATCCCATGTAATACAGACTGTGGCGAGGTTGTCCTCGAAGTCGCACTCCGTGAAACAACCGAAGCAGCAAACTCCACATCAGCCGCCGCCTAACACACGCCACCTAAGAACCCACCAAGGAGCATACCAATGCGAATCCTTTTGATCGATGACTCAAAGACCATGCGTAATATTCAAAAATCCGTGCTCAAGCAGCTCGGATACACCGATCTTGAAGAAGCATGCGACGGGCAAGACGCGCTCAGTAAGATCGACGCCTTCAAGCCCGACCTGTGCCTCGTTGACTGGAATATGCCGGTCATGGACGGATTGACCTTCGTCAAGACCTTCCGTGAGACGGACAAAACCACGCCATTGATTATGGTGACCACCGAGGCCGAGAAAAGCCGAGTGATCGAAGCGATCAAGGCCGGGGTCAACAACTATGTGGTCAAGCCCTTCACGCCAGACCTGCTCAGCGAGCGAATCTCTGAGACACTCGCCAAGTGCAGCGTAAGCTAATCTCGGTCGAGCCGCGAGAGTATTCAGATAATCCAGCCACCCAGCCACGCTCTGTGCACACGAGCGAGCTGGGTTTCGCTGTATCCACACCACATCCAACCTGTGAATCTGGGCGATATCCATCTTGAACCATGATTGGTGCCCAACGGAACCGCAAGAGCTAGAGTGCGGTATATTGGTGTATCCCCATCAAAACGGTGGACGCCAGCGATCTAGATGAGCACAATACCGCACATGAGCCCCAATCACACCCATTCAAGCACCCAATCCCCCCCATCACTCTTCTCGCTGATCGCCAGAACCGGCGGGGTATTGTTCGTCCTTAATCTTGCTGGAGCACTCTTGCTCGGTGGCTCGCCTCAAGCCTCGACCAGCATCATTACCCAAACCACATTCCAAGCCGAGCCAGATGCGCATACCGATGCCGGGATTCAAGAGTGCGTTATCACCCTGCTCTCGGGCAGAAGAATCACCGGTGAGCTCGTCCGCCAGGACTCGCTGATCGTCGTTGTCAGGATCAACGGCATCAACACGACCTTCCAACGCGATCGAGTTGCAGCGATCAAAATACTGCCTCCGGTTGCTGAGCGATTCGCCCAGATGCGGGCAGCGATCGACGACGATGACATCGAAGCCAGGCTCACACTCGTCGAATGGCTCCGCATTCGTAAGGCATACCCCCTGGCAATCAAAGAACTCGAATCGGTCCTGATCAGTGCCCCAAACAATCACCGCGCCAAGCTCTTGCACACCTGGCTGACGGAATACAACAAACTTGATGTGAACAACACGAACGACAAGGCTGATGCAACAACACCAAAGAGCACTCGACGAAACATAAAGCGACCATCCAAATCACAAATCGCTCGCCAGAACAACATTCCGCATTTGACCAAAGAGCAGATCAACCTCATGCGGGTCTACGAAATAGACCTGAGAGATCCACCCAAGATACGCGTTCCCAATGACACGCTGACCATCCTGATGAGCCAAAATCCAAAGGAGTTCTCGCCCAATGAGGACGACCGCAAAGCGATCTACAATCTCCCCGAAATCGAAAAGCTCAAACTCCTCTTCACGCACAAAGCACGCGATCTCTATACCCAGGTGATTGTCCTCGAAGACCCAACGGCGATGAAGCTCTTTAAGAACGAGGTCCACTCTCGTCGAGGATGGCTCATCAATACCTGCGCATCGACCCGATGCCACGGCGGCACCGATGCCGGTCCATTCCAACTCATCAACACCCGTCTCAACTCCAACGAGACCGCCTATACCAATCTGTACATCCTCGAGTACTACGTCCTCGCCGACGGCAGCTCATTAATCGATTTCGAAGACCCACAACGATCAGCATTGCTCCAAATGGCAATGATCGAGAAAAACTCCCTCAAACCACATCCGGTCATTCCGCGGGACTATCCAGGCACCGGATTTCGACCAATTTTCAAATCAACCCGGGATCGGAACTACCGAGAAGCGATAGATTGGATCAGATCGATGTATCAGCCCCGCCCAGAGTATGAGTTTGACCGAGTGATCCAACCGGAACCCAAACCGGCCCAAACCGCCCCCTGAAAGCCCTCTGTCCATTCCCTGTATACATAAGTAGTCTCTGGTGTGCTACGATGGGTTTCCCGTTTTCTGGGTTTGATTCTTCAGAACCAGTGCACGACCAACTGAAAATGAGCATTTAGGATCAGCAATGACCAATACCACATCTGTATCACTCCGCCGAACACTCCAGTTAAGCTCTACCTGTGCGTTGATTGCATTGGCAGGCATCGCTGGCATCACCGGGTGCTCAAAGTCTGATGATGCTGAGGCTGCAGTCAAGCAGGCCGGGCGATCGTTTAGCTCGATCGCCGCGGGCGATTCGACTGATGCCCATACCTTCTCGGCCAAAACCTACAAAGAAACCGAAGCATTGGTTGCACCATTTGCGGGCAGTGAAGATGGATACGCCGAGGCGGCTGCGGTAACGCTGTCTTTGTCGAAGCTCGGACAAACCGCACTCGCTTCTCAACTCGCAGCACGAGCTGAGACCCAAGCATTACAAAGAGCCCGCATCATCCGAGGCATGCTCAACGAATGGCTCACGATGACCGCGATCGCCAAGGGTGCGAGCCAGTTTGACGCATCTGCCGAACGCGCCGACATCGAAAAACTCATCACACTGCGTCAAGACGACATCGAGCAGTACACCAAACAACGAAACACCATCGATTCGCAGATCGGCGAACTCGATACCCAAATCGCTGAGTTGCGTGCCAAGTCCAACACCGAACGCAACCTCGCGGGCGGGCTTGAAATCGAGATGCCTCGGGTGAGTGCCCAGCAGGCTGCCGAAATGGTTGTCCGTGTTCGCGAGCATACATTGCGAGCCGACGGCTATGAACTCGAAGCGATCCGGATCGAAGGCGTCGTCGGGCAACTCCGCCCGGGTGCACGCGAAATCAGCCTCAATGTGGATAAAGCAGCATCTCAGGTCGCGTTACTCATCGAATCCCGCGAAGAACTCCATCAACGCGAGGCATCGAGCCGAAACGATGCCAAGCAGGCGAACGAAGCCGCAGCAGCAGCAGCCACGCGGATCGAACAAGCGGTCAACGAGTACGCCGAGTTCCGCGATTCTGATGTCATCAGCGCCAACGAAAAAGCGATCTCATTGGGCAAATCAGCATCATCGGCACTCCGCGATGCCAACCGGGCAACCAAGCAGATCGCATCGTTGACCAAGGCATCCGTCCAGCAGACCCTCGCCGAGTGCTATTCTCGCCAGGCAACGGGGTACGCAGAATCTGCCATCCTCTTCCATGCACTCGATGAGGCCGGGCTTTCGGGCAACTGGGCGTCACAATCCCAGACCGCACTCGGGCATGAAACCGAGGCACAAGAAGCAGCCAACGAAGCATTCCAAAGTGCAGCATCCGCACTGCGTGGTGCACGCGTCCGTGGCGACGAGGGCGAAAAACTTGAAGCAACCGCGGTTCGGCTCGACCGACTCGGAGGCGTTGAGCCCGAACCCGAGTTCGAAGACTCCTTTGAAGACGCTGGTGAAACATTCGAAGACACATTCGATGAAGAGTTTGCCGACGAAGAAACCGACGAAGAGATGGACGCTGAGCCAACCGACGACTAAAACCGTCTGGCTCAACAACGCACACCCGCATCCGATTTCGCTTCAAAAGCGAAACTTTCTTGCGGGTAGTCCCTAAGATCATCCATGAGCACCGCAGACCAAGCAAACACTACTGAGCTGCCCGGAACGCCAACGATCCCGCAGGTCGATCAACACGCTGTCAAACCCAATGCCCCAGTCGTCGGCAAGGTCCATGCGACCTATTTGTGCACCGCATCGCGCAAAGCTGCCGGGTTTGTTCGCCATATCGAGATTGATGTCTCGGGCACTGAACTCGAAAATGCGTGGCACGCAGGACAATCGTTTGGTGTGATCCCCCCGGGCACCCAAAGCAGCGGCAAGCCTCACAAGCTTCGTCTGTACTCGATCGCGGCCCCCACCGGCGGCGAGACGGGCGACGGCACCATCATCACCACCACCGTCAAACGAGTCGTCGACGAACACTGGGACACACACAAACTGCTTAATGGCGTGTGCTCGAACTACCTCTGCGATCTCAATGTTGGCGACGAGGTCTTGCTAACCGGCCCGGTCGGCAAGCGGTTCCTCTTGCCCGAGAACCCCGCCGACCACGACTATATCTTCATCGCCACAGGCACCGGGATCGCCCCGTTCCGATCCATGATTCTGGACTTGATCAAACTCGGGATGCCTTCGCGCATCGCGATGATGATGGGCGCGCCTTATGAATCTGACCTGCTCTATGACGACACCATTCGAGGGTGGGCGAGCGAATACGACCAATTCACCTATCACACCGCGGTCTCGCGTCACCTGACGCCGAGCCAATCCAAGAAGCTCTATGTCCAAGATCGGTTGAGCGAGGACTTCGATCAGCTTGGGCCGATGCTGGCATCAAAGAGAACCCTGATCTATGTCTGTGGCATCGCGGGGATGGAACTGGGCGTCTTCCAGACCCTCGCAAGGCTGCTCCCGCCCGACCAACTCGCCCAATACCTCAGTTTGGCCCCCGAAATCGCGGGCGACATTGACAACTGGGAACGCAGAATGATCCCCAAGAAGATCAAAAAGACCAAACGGGTCTTCCTCGAGGTCTATTAAGCCGTTGACCAAGTGTTCGCTGGCTCCAAATCCTGACAAGACACGAGTTAGGCGATAAACTCTTTGCAAATCTCGGACGCTGACTCCTAGGCAGCGATCGACCATATCCAACTCTTATTTCAAACTGAGGGAACGCCCTGTGATCCGATCCAACTCATTCATCAAATCTTTCGCTCGTGCCCTCGTCTGTGCTGGGGTGCTATGCATGCTCTCGCCGAGCGTGTTGGCCCAGAGCAGCGCCCAACTCCCACGCTCGACTGTTGAAGCCATCTCGATCAGCGCATCGCAACGCACCCAGATCGACAGCTTTGTCTCGGTCTGGAGCGAACGAGCACTGAGCGATAAAGCTCAAGACTCCAAACGCGCGATGGAAGCATTGACCAAGCCCTTGCATGGGCGTGGTGTTTCCGTTGCGTTCCGCCAGAGCTACACCCAAGCAATCATGGGCTTGATGAACGATCTCGATACCCAAGGCTCGATCGGCGCGACGCTCTCGTCGCTCCGCATCGCTGGCGAGTTGGCCACCCCCACGGGCGTGTCACGGATCAAGGCTTCGATGTCCAACGAGGATCTGGGCGTACAAATCTTTGCGGTCTCGCGTGCAGGACAGGTGTTCTCCTCGACCTCCAAGAACAGCCCGGCGATCACCTCAACTGATGCCAACGAGCTCATCAACGCCATCGACAGCCTGAGCACAGCTCAAGGTGTGAATCACGAACTGCTCGGCGCTTGCGTCCGGGCACTGAGCATCGCGACCGCGCTGCCATCGAAGGACATGGGCGATGCCCGCTCCAATGCCATCGTCGCATTGGCCAACGCGGTCGGGCCGCACCTTCGGGGGTTGAGCGTCAGCGATGACCCGAGCTTTGCGCAGGGTTTGGCACTCCAAGCTGCGAGTGCCGCGACCGCTTCAATCGCGGACATTAGCTCGGACACCAACCTCGATGCGACCAAAGCAGCTGTCGGGCTTGGGGGCGACATCATCTCGATCGCTCTTCGTCGTGTGCTTGGCAACACCATCGAACCAGTCTCCGATCGCGGGTTGACCGTTCGCTCGGTCCAAGCCGGCGAAACCTTGCTTTACTTCGCGCTCCGCAAGGACGCCGAGCTCCGCAACAAATCTGCCAATGCCGTCCGCGAGACCGGATTCTCCGACCAGCTCGCAGCCGGCGATGACAAGGCATTCCGCAACGACGCATCGCGTCTGCTCGGTCCTGGCTCGAAGATCGTCAAAGACTTCGACTTTGCGGACGAACGATTCCTCCGCTAAGCAGATTCACTGAGCGAAACACCGGAATCACCAAACTTTCATCCCTCGCCCGCACACAACGATCGTTGTGTGCGGTATTGTGTATTCATGTTCCGGATGCTCATCCCCGCTATGCTGCTCTTCATACTCGTTGGCGTCTCTGTCCTCTCGGATCGACCCGCCCCGCGGGCTGATCTTGTGTTTATCAACTCGTCGGAGGTCAACACCCTTGACCCTCAGCGGATGAGCTGGATGCACG
>CAJXXI010000054.1 GCA_913062615.1 uncultured bacterium
GATCACCGAATAATCATCGAGCGTGACCGCTGTCGAGGTATGGGCGACGATCGCTGCGGGATCAGACGCGACGATGTACTCGTCCGAGCCGATCCCCACAAGCAAAGGCGAGCCCTTGCGTGCACAGACCATAACCTCTGGCTCGTTGGCACAGATAACCGCGATCGCGTACGCCCCGCGCACCTCACGGAGCGCAGCCTGGACCGATTTCTCTAAATCCAATCCGTTCTCGGGATCATAGAAATGCGAGATCAGTATCCCGAGCACCTCGGTATCGGTCTCGGTGTGGAACTCATGCCCGCGTTCTTTGAGCAATGTCCGAAGCGAAGCGTAGTTTTCGATGATCCCGTTGTGGACCAATGAGATATTGTGATTGGCATCCCGATGGGGATGGGCGTTGGCGAGGGTTACTTTGCCGTGGGTTGCCCAGCGGGTGTGGGCGATGCCGACACAGCCGATGAAGTCGCCGTCTTCTTGGATCTTGGCTTCGAGCTTCGAGACTCGCCCCACCGCTTTGGTGATGCGCAGCCCTTCGCCCTGGAGCATCGCGATGCCCGCGGAGTCATAGCCGCGATATTCCATCCGCTTGAGCCCTTCGAGGAGCAGCTGTTGAGCGGGTTTTTTTCCAATGTAGGCAACAATTCCACACATGCGTTTCTCTCCAGCAAGCCCGCTCTTGAATCGGGGCTTGGGTGTTCTGATCCGAGATCAAATCGGCGTTCTATCCGCCGACCATCATCGTACGGCTGCAAACCACCCGGGTTCATCTACCGACCCAAGAACTCACCGATACAAAGCACCAGATTCGCTGCCCGTTGGGTCCGATCTGCCGTTTTTGCCCGAAGGTGTGCATAGACTCAAGCGGTTTAGCCTCATCCACAATATTTACATATGGGACCCGCTGCTCATGCCCAGACGCGAAGATCTTTCCACGATCCTGCTTATCGGTTCAGGCCCAATTGTCATCGGACAAGGGTGCGAGTTTGACTATTCTGGAGCTCAAGCCTGCAAAGCGTTGCGCGCCGAAGGCTATCGAGTCGTCTTGGTCAACTCGAACCCCGCGACAATCATGACCGACCCGGCCTTCGCCGACCGGACCTATATAGAGCCCATCACGCCTGAAGCCGTCGAGAAGATTATTCTCAAGGAGATCGAGCTGGGCAACCCGATCGACGCGGTGCTCCCGACGCTCGGCGGGCAGACCGCGCTCAACTGCGCCTGCGAGCTCTGGGACAAGGGCATCTTCCAGAAGTACGACATCGAGATGATCGGTGCGAGCCGCGAGGTGATTCATAAGGCCGAAGATCGCAAGACCTTCGCTGACATCTGTGAAGATCTCAATCTCGCCACACCCGAATCACAAACCGTCGAAAACTTCGACGAGGCGAGCGAGTACCTCAAAGTGATCGGGCTCCCCGCGATCATCCGCCCCGCGTTCACCCTCGGCGGCTGGGGCGGCGGGATCGCCTACAACCATTCCGAGTTCGAAGAACTCATCAACCGTGGGCTCCGCGCTTCGATGATCGGACAGGTCCAGGTCGACAAATCGCTCATCGGATGGAAGGAATACGAGCTCGAAGTCGTCCGCGACAAGAACGATAACTGCGTCATCGTCTGTGGAATCGAGAACATCGACGCGATGGGTGTCCACACAGGAGACTCGATCACCGTCGCCCCGATCCTCACACTCACCGACAAAGAATATCAAGTCCTCCGCGACGCATCACTCGCGATCATGCGAGGGGTGGGCGTCGAGACGGGCGGGTCGAATGTGCAGTTCGCGATCAATCCAAACCCTGAACCCGACGCCGACGGCAACAAACCATTCGAGATGGTCGTCATCGAGATGAACCCGCGCGTCTCGCGTAGTTCAGCCCTCGCATCCAAGGCGACCGGATTCCCTATCGCCAAGATCGCCGCCAAGCTCGCGATCGGATATACACTCGACGAGCTCCGCAACGACATCACCGGCAACACCAGCGCCTGTTTCGAGCCTTCGATCGACTACATCGTCACGAAGATGCCAAGATGGACCTTCGAGAAGTTCCCCGAAGCCGACGAAACACTCACAACGCAGATGAAATCCGTCGGCGAAGCCATGGCCATCGGACGGACATTCAAAGAATCATTCCAGAAGGTCATCCGCTCGATGGATGTCAAACGCTTCGGATTGGGTCTCGACAAAAACGACCAATGGCCCCAAGCGAAACAATCCAAAGACGGCAGAACCGCCGACGGACAAATGATCGAATGGCCGATCGCCGACGACACCCTGACACGCAAACTCTCGGTTCCATCCCAAGGGCGAATGCACTTCATCCGCTACGCGCTCAAAATGGGCTGGGGTGTGGACAAAGTCTGTGCCCTCACCAGGATCGATCCCTTCTGGATTCATCAGTTCGATGAGCTCGTACAGTTCGAAGATGAACTCGCAGCCGCCGAGTCCCTCGAAGCAATGCCCAAAGAACTCATGCAACGCGCCAAGCAGCTCGGATACTCCGATGCACAACTCGCCAACTTGTACCTCGGCGAGATCAACTCCAAGAACATCCTCGCCGTCCGCACCAAACGCCAAGAGCAAGGCGTCGAAGCGGTGTTCAAGTGCGTCGATACCTGTGCCGCCGAGTTCGAAGCGATCACCCCCTACTACTACTCGACCTTCCAGCCCGGCTCCAAACGGATCGACGAGCAAGGCAACACAATCGAGATCGCACCCGAGTGCGAACTCCGCGAACGCTTGCTCGCCGACGAGAATCCAAAGCAAAAAATAATCATCCTCGGCGGCGGCCCAAACCGCATCGGCCAAGGCATCGAGTTCGATTACTGCTGCGTTCACGCTGCATATGCCGCCCAAGAACTCGGGCACGACGCGGTGATGATCAACTCGAATCCAGAAACCGTTTCGACGGATTATGACACGAGTGATTTGTTATTCTTTGAGCCTTTGACGCTTGAGGATGTGCTCAATGTCACCGAGAAACTAAGCACCAACATGCTCGGCACCATCGTCCAGTTCGGCGGGCAAACCCCGCTCAACCTCGCGCACGGGCTCGATCTCGCTGGCGTACCGATCATCGGCACCGAACTTGACGCGATCGACCGCGCGGAAGATCGGGATCGGTTCGATCAGTTGCTCACCAAGCTCGATCTGAAACGCCCGGCATCGGGCATCGCGCGTTCGATTGATGAAGCCGTCACGATCGCAGAGCGGATCACCTATCCAGTATTGGTCCGCCCGAGCTATGTCCTCGGCGGGCGAGGCATGGAAATCTGCCCCGACGAAAAAGCACTCCGCCACTACATGGCGACGGCTGTCGATGCATCGGGCCTCGACGATGCACCAATCCTGATCGACCAGTTCCTCGATGGCGCACTCGAACTTGATGTCGATGTTGTTGCAGATTTCAAGGACGGAAAGGGCACCGCGTTGGTCGCCGCGGTGATGGAGCACATCGAGCAAGCCGGCGTGCACTCGGGCGATTCGACCTGCACCATCCCAACGATCACGCTCCGGCCGGTGATCCTCGAAGAGATCAAAGAGACCGCACGCAAGCTCGCAACCGAACTCGGAGTGTGCGGCCTCATGAATGTCCAGATGGCACTCAAGGATGATGTGGTCTACATCATCGAAGTGAACCCACGCGCATCACGAACAGTCCCGTATGTCGGAAAATCGAAGAACACCCCTTGGGCAGCGATCGCGGCCAAAGCCATGATGGGCATCAGCCTCGAAGAACAAGGCACAACCGAAATCCCCGACGCCGGGTACTACACCGTCAAAGCGCCGGTCTTCCCATTCCAGAAGTTCCCGGGCGTGGACTTTGTGCTCGGCCCAGAGATGCGATCCACCGGCGAGGTCATGGGCGTCGACGCCTCACTCCCCAATGCATACCTCAAAGCCATGCTCGGCGCGGGCACATCCTTCCCCACCGAGGGTGGCGTGTTCGTCTCCGTCAAAGAAAGCAACCGCGAAGACATGATCCCCGTCGTACGATCACTCATGGCGATGGGCTTCAAAGTCTTCACCACCAAAGGCACCGGCGAGCTGCTCAACAAGCACGGCTTGCGTCCAAAGATCCTCCAAAAGATCCAAGAAGGCGCCCGCCCAAATGTCATCGACCTGATGCAGAACAACGAGATCCAACTCGTCATCAACACCCCAACACGCACCGGCTGGCAAACCGACGAGGGCAACATTCGTGCCACCGCGGTTCGCCTCGGCATCCCAATGATCACCACCGCACGGGCCGCCACCCAAGCGATCCACGCGATCGAAGCACTCAAAGCCGGGTTCTGGGATGTGACCGCGTTGCAAGATTTAACAACAACTCAAGAGGCCCACGCTTAAAGATTCGCCGCTGTGAACGCCTTGCTCACAAGATCTCGCTCCCACAAGTGCGAAGGCCCCGCCTTCGATTCGTAGTGCTGCCAGATCTCGAACCAATAGCTCCGAAACTTGTGCTCGCCGAAGGGTTCGTAGTGTGCGTGCAATGCCTTTGTGATCTGTGCATCTGTGCCGCTCATGCCCAGGGTGCTCTTCCCGTGTCGAATCGTTTCGGTGTCGATCGCCAAGCGTGAGAACCGTCCGAGCAGCTGCATGATGTTCCCGCCAGCGTACGGCCCGATCCCCGGAAGCGTAATCAAAAACTTGAATACATCGTCGTCACTCACCGATGAATCCGTCAGCCACGCTTCATCAACATGCCCCTTGACGAACAGCTTGGCAAGATCGATAATCCGCTGATCGCGATACCCAACCCGGCACCGCCCGCGCAGTGTTCCCAGACGAGTCCTCGCGAGCTTCTTGGCACTCGGAAACGAGTACGCGCCCGATACTGTTTTTCTGCCGCACACTTCGCACAGCCGACGGTTCATGTTCACCGTGCTGGGCCATGTCACATTGCAGCTTGTGACGGTTTTGATCACATCTTCAAAGAGCGTCGGCGAGCGGAACAGCCGACCCTTGCCGCTCTTTTTCCATCGCGGATCAACCTTATGAAACGCCCGCATTGCTTTGGCATCGAGATCGAGATTGAGCATCCTTGTAATCTGCACCCGCGCTTGTGATTGCTCGGAACGATCGAGCTTGCGATCGAACCGAACCCGTAACCTCCCATCCCCTTGTTCAAGACGGGGCTGATCGATCACGCAAGCACTCGGCTTATCAATAAACTCGAGCACTCGGCTGAGTGTCTGGCGGCTCACATCCCAATAGTTAGGCATCAGCACAAAGTAGCCATAACTGCAGACATCGCGAGCAAGCTCAAAATCCCTAGGCGTTTCTATCTTCAGAACCGAACCAGCCATCACAAACTCCGTATACATACCTATATAGTCGGGCGAGCGTGCAACCATCCGCCCGCGACCCCACTACCATACATGCTTAACAAGCATACCACATGGCATCTGCCATGAGAAACATGATAAAGGAGTTTTCATGCGTATCCCAGCCCTCGCACTTTTGACCATTTTCCTGTTCGCACCATTCGCCCACGCGGATGATTCCGCCGAGATCCGCGATTCGGTCGTCAAGATCTTCACGACACAACGCGAGCCAAACTTCGAAAACCCCTGGATCAAACAACCACCCTCAGAAATCAGCGGCACAGGCTTTGTCATCGAAGGCAACCGAATCCTCACCAACGCCCATGTCGTCACCATGGGATCGCAAATCTTCGTCCAGCCCCCAAACTCTGCTGACAAACTCCGCGCACGAATCGTCGGCATCGCGCCGGGCATCGACCTTGCAATCATCGAGCTTCGCAAAGAATCAGATCGTGAAGCATTTCACGCCAAGCACGCGCCACTCACACTCAACGAAACCCTCCCCGCCATCGGTTCAACGGTGCAAGCCATCGGGTTCCCTATGGGCGGCGAGCAAATCTCACTTACCGAGGGCGTTGTTTCACGCATTGAGTTCACCGGCTATGCACAAGACACCGCTGGGTTGCGTGTTCAGATCGATGCCGCAGTCAATCACGGCAACTCCGGGGGCCCAGTCGTCCAAGACAACCAAGTCGTCGGCGTCGTGTTCTCAGGTGTCGAATCCGCCGACAACATCGGCTACCTCATCCCCGTTGAAGAAGTCGTCGCATTCATCAGCGATATCGACGACAACGGCGAGTTCGACGGCCGACCACGCCTCCTCGATACCGCCTACCAAACCGCAGAAAACCCTGCAATCCGCGACTGGCTCAATCTCGACGCAACACAAACCGGGCTGCTCTTCACCGGCAAAGATGATGAAGATAACGAAGACGAAAAACAAGAATCAGTATTCGAAAAATGGGACCTCATCGACGCCATCGGCGAACACGATATCGACAACGCCGGCATGATCACCATCAGCGACGACATCCGACTCCTCTGGGGATACATGATTCCCAAACTCGCAAACAACGGCACAGTCCCGATCACCGTGCTCCGCAATGGCGAGTCCATCACGCTCGATGTCCCCGTCGCGAGCTCACGCGATGATCTTCTCCCCGCCATCGGCGACGCCTACCCAGAATACTTCATCGTCGGGCCAATGGTCTTCTCGCCCGCCCGCCGCGAGCATCTCCGAAGCTTCTACACACCATACCTCGCGATGCAAGGCAACCCCGCCGCACTGCGTGCAAGCGATACCCAAGAAAACCCAGGCGAAGAAGTCGTCCTCCTCGTCTCCGATTTCCTCCCACACGCCATCACCAAAGGCTACGACGCGAGCTACAAGCCCGCGCTCAAATCCCTCAACGGCACACCCATCACCTCACTCGAGCAACTCGTCACACTCCTCAACGATTCCGAAGATGATTACCTCGAGTTCGCCTTCCACGACAAAGGCCAAGAGATCCTCATCTTCGATCGCGAAGAGCTCTACGAGGCAACCGAGGAACTCCTCGAAGAGAACTCAATCCGCAAGCAAGGCTCCAAGCGATTTATGAATCTCTGGGATAACGACTAAATTATCGCCGTTCTAAGCCGTTAAGCCGTGGTTTTGACAAATCACGGCTTTTTCGTGTTGACACAGTTAGATATTTGGCTAAATTACGAACATGAACAAAGTGTTTAAGGCATTATCCGATCCGACCCGCCGAAAGGTGCTGGGCTTGCTCCGCGAGCGGCCCATGAATGCGGGCGAACTCGCCGATCATTTCGATGTCTCCAAACCAACAATGTCCGCCCATTTCGCGGTCTTGCGTGAAGCCGGGCTCGTCGAGCCGGTCAAGGAGGGGCGCGTGATCACCTATCACCTGATGATGTCCGTTCTCGAAGAAGCCATGTTCGGCTTTGCCCAGGTCTTCGGGCTCGAAGTCAAAGCCGTCGAAACTCCGGCTGAGCAACCCAAAGACCAGCCACAAGCAACCACACCCAAACAATCAACATCAAATCAACCGCCGGAGACTCAATCATGATGAACCCCAAAACCCAGACCATCGTCGCCACCACCATCATCGCGCTGACATCTTCGATCGGGATTACCCTGATCCCGACCAAGCCCGACGCATCGACAGCCGTCCTCATTACCTTGGCGGTGTTCGTCATCGTATGGAACGGGACCAGGGCACTGATCAAACGCAAAAATCCTGAACTCGACTGGCTGACATCCAAAGCCCGCCACGAGATCCTCTTCGCCATCATCCTCGCGAGCCTGCTCCTGCTGGGCGCGATGATCATGACCGTCGCCAAACAGCTCGAACTCCTCGACGGCGATGTCATCAAACGGATCGTCGGCATCAACACCGGGCTCATGCTCATCGTCCTGGGCAACTACATGCCCAAGAAGAACCAAGCAACCACGGGCGAATGCGGGTGCCCGTCCAAGTCTTCATCAAGCTCCATCCAACGCTTCTTGGGCTGGACCTTTGTCCTCGGCGGGCTCCTCTACACCCTCGCCTGGATCACCCTCGATCTCGACCAAGCCGGCATCGCCATCATGTTCTCGTTCCCCGCTGCCATCGCGATTATCTTCGCTCTCCGGTTTGCCTACCTTCGTTTCGCACCCACGAAGAACCTGCCTAGCCAATCCGCATAACAACTTGCACCAACCAAACGCTCTCCAAGGATCACTGCCTATGAAACGCCCATTGCTCATCTCCCTCGCCTGCATCCTGTTGGCTGCAATCACGACGCTGTCCATCGCTGCCCCGGACCCGGTTGCCGATAGCTGGCACGCCGAGCTCACAATCCCAACAGGGACACTCTCGCTCATCTTCACGATCACCCAAGATGACGAGGGCAACTTCGCCGCCACAATGGAAAGCCCAGACCAAGCGCCCGGGCAACAGATCCCGATCTCTGAAATCAGCGTGGTCGATGAGCATCTATCAATCACGATCGCACTCATCGGCGCAAGCATCGAAGCCGACTGGGACGATGAAAACCAACACTGGGCGGGCACCTTCTCGCAGGGCATGAACCTCCCGATCGTCATCAAACGCGGGATCCCCGCCGACAAACCAACCATCAAAGGACTCGACGGCGACTGGAAGACAACCCTCAACCGCAACGGCGTCGACCTCCGCATCATCCTTCACATCTCCACCACCGAGCGAGGCACAATCTCCACACTCGATTCGCCAGACACGATGGCGATGAACATCACCGTGTCGGATCTCACCAAAGACGGCGATCAGGTCAGCTACACAATCAAAGTCATCGATGGCCACTTCATCGGCACACTCACCAACCCCAACACCATCGTCGGCACATGGACAGTCCCCGGGCAAGACGACGTGCCCCTCACCTACTTACGAGCCGACACGAGCGACGAACCCGTTGCCCACAACCGCCCGCAGGTACCCACCGAACCGTTCGGCTACCTTGTCGAAGAAGTCACCTACAAAAACACACAAGCCGAGAGTGTCACCCTCGCCGGAACATTAACACTCCCCGAAGGTGATGGCCCATTCCCCGCCGCCATCCTGATCTCTGGATCGGGCCCACAGGATCGAGACGAAACAGTGTTTGGTCATCAGCCGTTCTTGGTGCTTGCGGATCATCTGACCAAGCAGGGCATCGCTGTGCTCCGCTACGATGATCGTGGCACTGCTCAATCCACCGGCGACTACTCCAACGCCACCTCCGCCGACTTCGCAACCGATGCCAACGCGGCATTCGCGTATCTGCTCACCCGCAGCGAGATCAATCACGAATCAATCGGGTTCGTCGGCCACTCCGAAGGCGGGCTCATCGCACCGATCGCGATCCAGGACAACAACAATACCGAAAGCACAATCGCCTACATGGTCATGCTCGCCGGCCCAGGCACAAGCTCGCGTCAGATCGCCCGCTCTCAAAACCGGCTCATCGCCCAGTCCCAGGGCATCTCCGAAGAGGACATCGACAAGAGCGAGAAGATCAACGACGCGATCACACTTGCCGTCGCAAATGCAACATCGGCCGACGATGCCGCGGCCGAGATCCGAGCAATCCTCACGCCACAAGCGATGGAAACAATGGGCATCAATGACTCACAGGTTAAGATGATCATCGCCCAGACCACCACCCCGTGGACCCGCTACTTCCTCGGGTACGACCCCGCCAACTACCTGCCCAACATCACCATCCCCATCCTCGCGCTCAACGGCGAGCTCGACATCCAAGTCCCCGCCGACGAAAACCTCGACGGGCTCCGTGCGATGTTCAAGGATCACCCAGACGCAACCATCACCGAACTCGAAGGGCTCAACCACATGTTCCAGCACGCAACCACCGGCGCCCTGGGCGAGTACAACGATATCGAAGAGACCTTCTCATCCGAAGCGATGACCATCATCGCCGACTGGATCAACAAGCGGTTCAACGAAGAAAGCCCACAGCCATGAGCGACATCATCAACCTCGCAGACAAACTCAGCCTCTTCGATGAAACCTGGACACCCAAAATCATCGCCGAGCTCAATGGCCAGCAGGTCAAACTCGCCAAGCTCAAGGGCGATCTCACCTGGCACACCCACGAGGACGAAGACGAACTCTTCCTGATCCTCGAAGGCTCATTGCTGATACAGATCAAGAATGAATCGGGCGAGATCGAGGATGTGCATCTTGAAAAGGGCGATATATACATCGTCAAACGCGGCGTCGAGCACAACCCGGTCGCCAAAGACGGCGCATCGGTCCTGCTTTTCGAACCCGCCAACACCAAGCACACCGGGCACCTCATGATCGACCGAACGGTGACAGATCAAGAGTTCATCTGATCTTCGATCCCGCAGCCCAAGCCTACATCCTGATTTTGTTCACCCTCTTCGGGGGAAGCAAGTTCTGACCGCACCCCTGTCCGGGGTGTGATTTCATGTATATTCACCCGATCCTATCAAAGAACTCAGAGATACATGGCCAAACACGAGAACGGTGTTCTGCTTCAAGTTCCGATCGCCAGTTGAGGGATACTGGCGGCAATACACAACTCGTATTAGGAGAACACCAATGAAACGGACACTCATCCAAACTGCATGCGCACTCGCACTCACATCTGCCCTGATGGTGAGCACCGCTGCTCAGGCTGGGGTGGCCACCATTGTTTCAGATCATGTCTGGAATGATGGGCAGAATAGTGTCATCTGGGGACCTGGAATCTGGACGAAGGACGGACAGGTGATCGGCACCACCTTCCCCAACGGCGAGGTTCAACCAGCAGGGGTTGAGAGTCACAACTGGGACATACTTCAACTGGCACAAGAACCCAACGATTTCCACTTTGATGTCGAGATACTCTTGCCCACGCACGCGATCAATATTGCTGTTTGGGTGTTCTGGGATATTGCAGACCCGGGCGATATATGGATTGAGTTTTTTACCTTCGCCAATACATTTACAAGCAACTACGATGTCATGCTCGACCTGAGCACCAACACCGCGATTGTCCTTGATATCGACACGCAAGTAGAACTCTACAACGGCGATGCCGACCCATTCATCGGCAACGCGCCGCTCCCCGGCGATTTTATCGGAACAGGTTCATCGCGATACTTCCATGTCCCAACGCCAGGGACGCTGGTGATCGCATTGGGTGGACTCGGAATGATAGGTGTCGGCCGAAATCGCAGAAACTAATCCATCGCCAAAATCACGCATGCCCACCATGCAAAGGAAGCGCTCAAACCGAGCGCTTCTGCAGGACGCTCGCGAACTCCATATCGCGAGCGTCTATTTTATTGCGAGCCAATATCCATCACAATCGTTGCGTCATGCCCTTTGAGGTACTCATGGCGCATCTGCACGATCGGTGTCCGTTTTAAGGCCCAGTCGAGCATGTCCGCAGGATCGAACCGCACCGCCGGGGCACTCGCAGGCGTCCGGTTCTCGTCGTGGCGATCGGACAAGAAGTTGAATATCAGTGTGCCCGACCGCTCATCAGTTTTCGCTGCTCGCAAGGCATACCAGAACCCGTCGAGCACATCCATAGCTTGATGCATGCTCAGCGTATTGAGCGAACCCGAGAACACAAACACCTCGGCGCCCGCATCATTGACCAGCATGTCGGGCAGTGAATCATCCGCGACAAAGTCAGCGACATCAAAGATCGTGCGCTCTACACCAGCTTCAACGATCCGAGAGCGAGCATGCTCGGCCATCGCCTCAACGCCTTCGATACCTATGTATGACTTTGGAAACTGATCGGACGCATGTTCATGCAAGTAGATCGGCAGATCACCGATGCCGCAACCCAGGTCGGCGACGACCCGATCTTTGAACCGACCGACCTGTGTCAGCACCTCAAAGCGTGTACGCTGGGCATCCTTGCTCATCCAGAGCTGGGACTCGAACCCAGCGCCCATCTCGCGCGTTGCCTTTTCGTAAGGCTCAAGGTATGGGCGATCGGACTTTGATTTCTTCTTCCAAGGCATATTCAACCCAGCCGAATCATCTCGGCGAACTCGGCGAACCGTGCATCGACATCCGCTTTGGAAATCCCACGCATGCGATCGAGCGAGAAGGATTCGACATTGAAACTGGCAATGATTGTGCCATGGGCGAGTGCTTCGCGGACCGCTTCGAATGATCCGAGATCATCGCCGCCGCTCGCTGCCAATCGTCCCATCAAACCGCCCGCGAATGTATCGCCCGCACCGGTCGGATCGACTACATGTTCGGTTGGGTACGCCGGGAGCGCACAGATGCCGTCCTTGTGAATCAAGATACACCCATGCTCGCCCTTCTTGACGACCACAAACCTTGGTCCATACTCAAGGAGCTTGCGACCAGCCGTCACTGGGTTCCTATGCCCGGTAAACAGCTCAGCTTCATCAAAGTTGAGCACCAATCCATCGACCTTGCCCAACAACTCGGTCAGTTCGGGTTTGGCGATATTGATCCACAGGTCCATCGTGTCGGCCACGCTCAGCTTGGCATCGGGGAACTGATCGAGCATCCCCAGCTGCACCATCGGGTGCGAGTTGGCGAGGAACACAACTTCCGAGTCCTTAAACGACTCAGGTACCGGCGGCGGTGCCTCTTCAAGCACGCCCAGATCCGTAAAGAGCGTATCGCGATGATCCATATCATCGTGATACCTCCCGCCCCACCGGAATGTCTTGGAACCCTCGCGGACCTCAAGCCCGGCCGTGTCGAGCCCGGCGAAATCATTGAGCGAATCAATGAATGCTTGGGGGAAATCATCTCCCACCGCCGCGACAAGTCGCGCCTGCGTATAAAACGAAGCCGCTGCTGAAAAGTAAACCGCCGAGCCCCCGAGCAGATCTTCATGGCGATCGCCGGTGGGTGTTTCGATGGTGTCGATACCGATAGTGCCTGTAACAATTAAACTCATGCACAATTATAGCCCTCCGTGCAACCGCTCGAATCCTTGCCCGTACAACTCTTCACAAACAGGAGGCAATATGAACAGCAACAGATCCGCACCATTCACGGCTATCCCTCTATCCATCGCCATCGCGACCTCAATATTCGCCGGCACACTCGCCCACGCAACATAAGCACCGCACGCTCCGCCATCACAGAATCAGACTCTAAAGCGTCGGAGCCCATCACCAAACAGGCGATCACCGACGCCATCGAGGAATATGTCCGCGCCAGATACGCCGGCGACCTCGAAACCCTCCGCGCACGAACCCACCCAGATATCGCCCGCCGGACCGTCGCCGACACCTACTGGGAGCAACCCTCCAAGGACTGGGTCAAACCATCCACCCAAGAACAGCTCAGCTTCGCGCCCACATCGCTCAACAAAGCCCGCATGGACAATCCCGAATCCGGCAGGTGTGATATCCAGGTCTTCGACATCACTCAGCGCACCGCGTCGGCGGCTGTCGAGATGGAAGACGCTGTCGACTATCTCCACATGATCCACTTCGACGGGCGATGGGTCATCGCAGACTCCGCGGTCATCAACCTCGACAACCCCGGCGACACCCCGCCGGCGATCACCGAATCCGAAACCGCCGGCCGCCAGTCACGCGACCACAAAGCGATCGAAAAACTCGCCCGCGATTACTGCGTCGGGTTCTACCAAATCAACGGCAAAAAAGTCCAACGCACCTGCCACACCGGGCTCTCCAAACGAGTCGTCGAACACGCAGACACTGGTAACTTCGATTACCTCCGCGAGATCACCTACGAAGAGATCGAAATCCTCGGCAACACCTTCAACAAATCCTTCGGCTTCAACCCCGACACCGCCCGCGTCGATATCGATATCTACGAGGTACGCGAGAATGTCGCCGCCGTCAAAATGACCGGCACCATCTGGTTCGACTACTTCCACATGCTCAAACTCAACGGCAAGTGGCAAATCGTCAACATCATGTTCGAAACACTGCCCCGCAACCAGTGGGAAAAAGCCTAGGCAAACCAAACAACACGCTCTACATCCAAGCTCCATGCAGGCACCGTCTTCGGCTCCTGCGTGTTTTTTTGGAATTGACCGTTCAAGATCGTGGAGGTGACGCAGTCTCCTCCACGGCACCCAGCACGGTTTGTGTTCTAGAACAGCGTGTCGGGCGCGTTCTCTTCAACAAGTCCAAGGCGTTTGAGATAGTCACGCGCCATGTCTTCAGATTTGAGCGAATGTGTGATCGTGCGCTCGGGCATTAGTTGGATCAGAGGCTTGGCCTTCGGGTCATTGACTTCTTCTCCTACCGTGCCACACTGGTCGGGGTTTGCGAATATAACTACACAATCTCCACCTTCAAGGATTGAGCTTTTGTAGATAATGCCATGTATTCCCACATTCCAATCGGAATAGAAACCGCAGTCCTCTTCAACTTCTTGGCCGTCGACCTCTTCAAGCTCGAAGACTCGCCTGAAATACTCTGTCAACACTTGGGTAGGCGCATAATCAACATGCTCGAAACCATCTTTGCCTACAGGCTGAGACAAATCTTTGGCAAATCCACGAAGGAATAGCTGACCTTCTCGGTGTCGTTCATGCTCGGTGTCATAGAACGAGGTGATACCTTGAGGCTGTCGCAAATCAAGAAGTCGTAGGGTAGTTGCTGGTCTCCAGCAACTTGTGGTCAACAGGGCGGGTTTGTTCTCCCAGTTCTGAACAGTCTCGGCAATGGCAGTCGCTTCGCTGATTCCACCGTAGAACATGGGGATACCGGCGGGACTCATGCGATTGGAATACTTCGCGTACTTGTAAGGCGGGCTACCAAGTTCACCAGCGGTAGTGGGTTT
>CAJXXI010000055.1 GCA_913062615.1 uncultured bacterium
GTCGCTTTTGGACCTCAATGTCGCGATGCCGATGATGGCGGCCAATGTGCTCGATTCGATCAAGATTCTGGCGGGTTCCTGCAATATTTTCAACGAGAAGTTGCTCCAAGGGCTCGAACCTGATCGTGAACGGTGCGCTGATTTGATCGAGGGAAGCTTGGCGATGTGTACAAGCCTTGTGCCTGTCATTGGTTATGACGCGTCGTCGAAACTTGCGTATCAAGCGTTCGCCGAAGGTAAGACGGTTCGTGAACTGGCTTTAGAGCAGAACTTGGTGGATGCTGAGGAACTCAATACCCTTCTTGATCCTCTTTCGATGACATCGCCGAAGGAATAAGAGGCGATGCAGGATGTATACCTGAATAGAAATTCTCGCAACCGCTGAGGATACACTGCGTATTTTCTATTAACTTGAACACAATTTTGTTCGGACAACGCTATCAAGCCTGTGCAAGGCTTTGAATGGCGGCAAAAAATGACGGTGAATCTGAAAGATATGGCTTTAATCGTATGCGAAGGGCACTCATCTCCTCTATGATGGAGTTCCGTTCACAGATTGAGCGATGAATCACCTCCCACCATCCCAGGAGAAGTAATGATGGATAATGGAACGGCTATGAATAACAGTACTACACCCTCACCGATGAATATTCGTCGAGTGAGTATTCTCGCATTGACAACATGCGTCGGGCTTCTGGCAGGCATTTCATCGGCGGCCGATTCAACCCCAAGTGCAAAGACAATGAGCTCATCGTCTGCCAGTGACCTTGCTGTTGCAAGTTCAAACAGATTGCTTGTTCGTGTCAGCAATGCTGCGGCATTCAAAGCGCTCGTCGCCTCGATCGCTGTTGAGCATCCTGGTGTTGCTCTGGGCAAAGCCATCGGCAACAATGGACAAGTCTTCATTGTTGAATCACCGAGCATGGCGACGGCACTCAGAGTCCAAAGACTCTTGGCGAGTGATGAGTCTGTGCGTGCTATCTCGGTCGACCAACCACTCGAGCGTTTCAAATCACTGACGAATAATGATTTTCGAAATGTCAGACGAACAAATCGGCCCTCGTTCGTGCAATCACAGAACATCGGCATCGGTATTCGTCCGGTCCCGGGTTCAGTGCAGACACCCCGCGGCGGCTCTGGCGATCCACAGTTTTCAAACCAGTGGCACTTCACCAACCCGAGCGCAACCTTTCCAAATCACGACAACAACATCACTACTGATATTTACGACACCATCGGCCTTACCGGTGCCGGTGTCGTTATTGGTGTTCCTGCACCGGGGCTCAATGCCCACCTTGATGTGACTCACCGCGACCTTTCGCCCAACTACAGCCCGGCACTCTCGATGATCTTTGATCCGGTCATACTCGGCAATAGCAGAAACATGACTGGATGGGCAGGGCTTGCTGCGGCGACACGGAACAACAGTGTTGCCGGGCAAGGTGTTGCACCAGGCGCAACATTGTCAACCTTCCGTTGGAGCACCGGCCTTCCGCTGATCGAGTTTGAAGCCTACGAATGGCTCAACCAAGATATTGATATCAAGTTTTATCAAAACCGCGGTGAATATATTGTCCCGCAGGGAAACTACAACAACGGGCATGTGGATGACTATGTCATGGACCCGCTCGAGAACTCCATCCGATTCGGACGCGGAGGCAAGGGTGTTGTCAATGTCTATGGCACCGGCACTGGCTTTCGATGGGAACCCAATCCTTTCGGTTTCTCTAATATTCTCTTGCCAGATCCGTACAACTTCCCAACCGCTCTCGCGACATTCTCACCAATCGACGAACTCTCTGAGCGCCTGAACCAAGTCGCACTCGGAGTGACCAATGGGTATACCAATGGTGCGCTGACGAGCCCTCCAGATAACACTTATGAGATTGTCCCTGCGTATTATGTCACAGGCAGCACAAACCACTATCCGCCAGCACTTGACCGTCGATCACTCATCATCAACACCATCGCCGAAGATGGCCACTACGACATTTATGCCGCACAGGGCACCAGCGTGTTCGCCTCTGTATACGGTGGCACCAACAACATCGAACGAGCGACTTCGAATATACCTCAAAGCGTCCTGACAACATCACCCGGCACCCTTGGTGATCCGCCTTCGAACAACTTCGGTGATATCCCTGTCGATGTCGCGAATGCGGAATCGAGCGCAACCACATCAGGTCCTGCGATCGCCAGCGGCATTATCGCCCTGATGCTCGAAGCGAACCCGAGACTCTCCATCCGTGATATTCAGCATATTTTCTTTGAAAGTATCCAGGACAGCACGCGTGATGCTGATATCAAATGGCCAAACTTTGATACGACTCGAAGCTATTTTTCGCCAAACGCAGGCGCAGACAGAAGTTTCTGGCAGACCAATAGCGGTCTGTACAACAGTGCCACAACAACAAACCAAGCGATTCGCCATTCGGATAACTATGGCTTTGGCATGATTGATACCGAGCTCGCTGTCCAAAAATCCCTCACATGGGCGGGCGCCCCGGCGCTCCATCTGCTCGACACCGGTGTCGTTGGTGATGTTGGTGGTGGCGGCGAAGACCTTGCCGGGCGTGTCCCGATTGAAGTCCCGGATGCGGAGTGGGTTGAGTTTTTACCTGTTGATGGTTCACTGGGCAACCCTGCCGGCACCGGCTTTTCGGGCATGACTGCAACTGGTACCGGATTCAACTTCTGTGTCCGCCAAAATATCTCCATCGAAGCGATAATCGTTGATCTCACGATTCAAGGGCAAGGCTCCAACGATCTCTACATCACACTGACGAGCCCAACTGGCACCGTATCGATTTTAGCGATGCCTCAATCACTCAATGCACTTGGCTCTGCCGACCCGGATATCTTTCTTGACGACAATATCGATCAGGGATTCTCCTCAGGCTTCATTGGCGGCAATGAATACGCATTCTACCAGCACCCATTCCTCACATGGAAGCACTGGGGTGAAAAAGCAGGTGGCGTCTGGGGTCTTACAATCCGCGACTTTGGCCCAGATGTCATCACGCCTGAAGGCGCCGAAACGGGCGACGATCCAATGACCGATCCGGGCGCAGATATGATCACCAATCTTGGTGAGATTGGTGTACCGGGCAGTGAGTTCCGGTCTGTAAAGACCTTGACCGGTTTCCGCATCCGTATCTATGGCACCGACACCGGGCTCCCTATCTTCGACGGCTGCGACCCGTTTACGACGAGCTGCCCCGCCGACCTCAATGGCGATGGCATCATCAATGTGTCCGACCTGCAGATCTTTGTCAACTGGTGGACCGAGGGCAATGCTTTGGCCGACCTTGATGGCGATGGCGATGTTGACTTCGGTGACCTAGTCCTCTACCGAGGCATCTGGGTTCCTGGATTCTGTGATGCTGGCGGCGACCCGTTCGTCGGCGGGCGCCCTCGTCCCGGTGACGGCAATATCGGCAACGATAATGACCCCGTTGTGAATCCCATCTAAAGCCTCGTAAATCTTGCATGAACTCTACAACCGCCTCCGAGTTTCGGAGGCGGTTTTTTATATCCATGAGCTCATTCCCAACCTCCTCACCGATGCGATATTCACACTCATCTGTTCAGTTCTTGCGTGCAATTGGTCGATAGATCAAGTAAAATGGGTGCTCATTTCGATATTCAATCGAAACCGCCCCCGCTCTGACCCATATAAATAATGTAGATCCATGGCTGGTTTTTCATCGACCATCCGAACTCAGAGGACTTCAAAGATCAATGGAAACTCGTGAGAATGAACATCTCGGCGAAACATCGGGCACGAGTTCGATCTTTGGACTGCTCCGCCCGCACACAGGTCGGCTCTTTTTCATTATTTCGCTTCTGATTTTGCTTGCATTGACTGATCTGGCGCCGCCGTTCGCGATCAAGTTGTTGATCGATGATGTCTTCTCAGATTCCGAGTTTTCTAACTCATTCGGCGGGCAATGGCAGCTTCTCAGTGCGATTTTGGCCGGACTCTTTGTGAGCTATATTGTTCGCAATATTTTGTTTTATTCGAGCAGAATGATTGCACTTCGAACAAGCGAAGATGTGTGTTTCTCGCTCCGCAAGCAGCTCTTTGATCATCTCCAGCAACTGAGTCTCAAGTTTTATCGCTCGAATCAGCCCGGTCGCGTAGGCGCACGGGTGATGGACGACACATACAAGATTCAGACCTTCATCCAGGACAAGTTTCCGCTGTTGTTGTTGAACCTGCTCAAGTTTCAGATTCTGATCGTGGTCATCAGCGTGATGAACATTCGGCTCGCGCTCGCTGCGATTATTATTTTGCCGTTGCAGTTTATCACCTACCGCGTATTCCGCTCGCCGATCAAGATGAGCCATTCGGAAGCTCAAGAGAACCTCTCGCTCGCGTATGGCAGCGTGGTCGAGAAGTTCCTCGGGATCGAAGTGGTCAAGGGGTTCTCGGCTGAAGCCCGCGAGAGCGCGACTTTTCATCAGGCGATTGACGAAAGCCGAAAGAGCCAGATTAAATCGCAGCGGTACCACTTCGCCCAGAAAGTCACCGCAGACCTGCTCGTCGGGTTGGGCACGATCTTGCTGCTCGCGTACGGCGCCTTCGAGGTCATCAAAGGGAACATGAAGGGGGGCGAGTTCATGATGTTCTTCGGTTATGTCATGATGCTCTACCCGTCTGTACTTGAAATCATCAGCGGCGTCGGCCACTCGTCCAAAGCGACCGCCAGCGTTAGCCGAGTCTTTGATATGCTCGACGAACCAATCCTTGACGCGGGCGTGCTTGTTGTACAAGCTGACGGCTTCACTCCAGACACCCTGACGGGCGACATTGTGTTCGATCATGTCGGATTCGCGTATGACGACGCAACGCAGGTGCTCGAAGATATCAACTTCACGATCAAGGCTGGCGAACGCGTCGCGATCACCGGGCCCAGCGGCTCTGGCAAGAGCACGACGATCAATCTGCTCCCGCGGTTCATCACCCCCACCTCTGGCACGATCACCATCGGGGGGGTCAAGACGACGGATCTGCCGTTGGGCACGATCCGATCAGCGATGGGCATCGCGTTCCAAGAAGTGTTCTTGTTCAATGCGACGATTTATGAGAACCTGCGCTATGCCCGCGAAGATGCCAAGCGGGAAGATGTCGAACGCGCGTGTGCACTCACCGGTGCGGACGAGGTCATCGCCCGGTTGCCCAAGGGCTACGACACCCGCCTGGCCGACTTCGGGGTCGAACTCTCGCGAGGCGAGAAACAACGCATCACATTGGCGCGGGCATTGCTCAAGGATGCACCGATCTTAATCTTTGACGAAGCGACGGCATCGATCGACCGCGAGTCTTCGCACACGATCATGGAAACTATCTCGGTAAACATGCCTGACAAAACGATCATCATGGTGACGCACGAGGCGTATCTTCTCGACGAGGTTGATCGGGTGATCTGTATCCGTGATGGACGGGTATGTTTTAATGGGTCGCCCAGCGAGTATGTCAAACGAGAATACGGAACGATCGGAAGCTCATTCACAGTCGACCATCACGAAGAAGCGGCTTCAAATGACGATGAATCAAGCAAATCACCCGACTCGGACGATATATCCAATGAATCGACCACGCCCGACACGATCACTGAGTTCATTCAGACTCGAAGTGATGGACGAGCTGACAACGGGACAAACGGGGCAAAATGGACGAAAAAGGAAGAGGACTGATGGACAACAACGCTGCGAGCCAACGCGATTCTGAGTCCATTCACACTGATCGCGATGCCGATTGTGGATCGGGGTTCAGGTCTTCGTTCTTGAGCCTGATCGCCGCGGCGGTGCTCGGCGGATCGCTCTGGACGGTTGGGTGCACGCACTCCGAGCAGCAGGTCCGTTCGATCGAGGTAGAATCGCCTCGAGTTTCGGGCGGCTCGATCATCGTTGATGATACTCCTAATGTCAATGGCATCGAACGCATCGCCGACGCACTCGATCGGCTGAATGCTCCGGTAATTTCGCCCGGCATGCTCGCATCGCTTCAGGTTCGGATTGCCCAAGCCGAGCTGCACGCGAGTGAAGCCAACTCCGCATCACAACTCCCCTTGCCTACGCCCGCTGATGCGATCATCATGCCACCCAAATCCGGCCAGCTGATCTCACTCGAGCGGATGAGTCTATCAGAAATCAAGGACCTGATCGCGTCGATCACTCTGCGCTACCAGACCGAAAATGGATACCGCACCGCGATGCCTACGCAACGAACAATGCTTGGTGCACTGCCCGAGGGTGTTGGGGCTGGCCCTGTGCTTCAGCGTACGAATGCACAGGGCGGCGATGAATATTTACGGTTTGGGTTTGTGAGCTATGTCTCGCAGTTGCCTCAGTTGTGGGTGCAGGGCGTTGTGATAGGAACGGATGAATCGGTCACGATCAATCCTGATCTCGATGGCGTCAAGGTGCTGGTCGAAGCATCGCTCGCCCAAGTTAAAAATATGCGGACTGGCTTGACACAGATTGACATGGATCGCCAGCTGATTCAACTGAGCTATGTGAATGCATCCGGCGCGCTCAATGCGCTCAAAGGGCTTGGGATTCATACCACGCCAACAATCGAAGGCCTGCCCGCCACCCTTGAGTTCAATCAGCTCCCGATGGTCACCAAGATGCCCACTCCAACCGATGCGCAGATCGGGCTTGTCGGTGCCAGTAAAACCACCGCGGGAGCGTTTGGACAAACAACAACCCCCACCGCTGCCAGTGCGCTCGAAACCGAGGTTTACGCCGGGCCGACATCGCAGCTGATGGTGCTCTTCCACCCGGCTCACCCAGAGCAGTTCAGCCTTGTGCGTTCACTACTCGATGAGTACATCGACCGCCCAGCGAGACAGGTCTTCATCGAAGGCATGGTGCTCGAAATCTCTGAAACGGGGCTTAATGAACTCGGGATCGAATGGTCATTCAAAAAAGGCACGGTCGATTTTTTGCTCGGTTCGCTCGATCCTACCGGTGTTTTGGACACCATCACCTTCTCCTCGCTCGACTCGCGCAATCTCCCGATTGATTGGGGCGTGAAGGTACGGGCGTTGGTGCGTGATGGCAAAGCCGAGGTTCTTTCTCGTCCGAGCGTGCTCACGATGAACAATCGCCAGGCAACCATCCGCGTCGGCGAGGACATCCCCATCGCGACGAGCCAAGAGGGTGTGCTCAACGACTCGAACAAGGTCGCGTTCAACTTCAAATATATTCCCACCGGGATCCTGCTCAATGTCCGCCCACGGATCACTGAAGACGGCGAAGAGGTCAGCCTGCTCATCGATGCGGTGGTCTCGGCGCAGGTGCCCGGGCGAGATCTTGAGATCCGTTCGGTCGATGGAGAGTTACTCGCATCGGCCCCGACGATTTCAACCCGGCGTGTGCAGACCTACGCTCGAATCGACAACACGACGCCATTCATCATCGGTGGTTTGGTGAGCCGAGACCGCACGACTAGCAAGGACAAAGTGCCGTTCCTTGGCGATTTGCCTTTGATCGGCCCGGCGTTCCGTTCCGAATCAACCTCCACGCAGAAGCGTGAAGTGATTATTGTGCTCACGCCTTATGTCCTCCCCGAGGATCAGATCATCACCCGCGCCTTGCCTCGGGATGACGACATCTTCGACCACACGGGCAACGAGCTCTTCCGCGATGCGTTCCGGATCCGAGCCGAGGATGTATTTGATCTCCGGTTCTTGGCGGAAAACAAACGCTTAATGATTTATCGTGAGCTTGCCAAGGACTTGATCAAGAGCAACTTCAAGCTTGCAGATGATTCGCCGTTTGATCAGTTCGTCAACGACACCATTCCTGGCGAGGAGATATTGATTCAGCGGATGATCTACGAGGTCATCAAACGCACAGGTGTTGATCAACGCATCGATGCCGACCGGATCATCTACTTTGAAGCCAAAGAGTACGAAGGATACAATGTCCGATTCCTCAACTACGCCCTCTCCATCCTCGGCGATGGGAGCGATGCGGCGAGCTTCTTCGAACGCAACACGGGCAAGGCGCTCGCGATCACCTATACCTACGCCCGCGAATCGATGAATCAGAAGGACCTCGCCAGCGAACCGATCCCTGAGATCGCGTTGGTTGATTGTCCGAATCGTGATACCTGGCAGCAGCTGCTCTGGGATATGAATCAGCCCAGCTCCGACGGGATTGATCGGTACACGATTCTGATCCATAGCCCCAAGGACATCGTTCGGCTTCAACGAGCATTGATGCTCAAAATGATCATCCTGCTCAACGGCGACGAGGAAGCGCTCTCGCTGAAAAACTTCTCGATCGGCAAGACACTCCATACACCCAAGATGGGCGAAGGAAAAGTCTCGGTCATCGATGCTGATGTCGCCAAATACTTCTTCCATACCGAGTTGTATTACGCCGCGATCATCAAACGAATTGAGGACACACTCAAGGAGTTTGACCGGGCACTCGAAGACCCAAGTGTTGGGATGTATCTCCAATCGGACAAGCAACTTCCCACACCGAGCGAATAGGTCCAGATAGCCTACCTTTTGCCGATTCTTCTGGAACGGAATCATCTTTTGGCGAATCTTCGATCTTTGGTCTGTGGTAGTTGCATCCGTGGGTCGACGATATCCGTAGATATTTGTGTAGGGAATCTGTGTTCATAGACCCTATAACACCCCTATTGGACTGTTTCCCATGGGTTGGCGCTTGGAAAAGCCAGTGTTTCCGGCTATCCTAAGCCTCTTATATTTCAGGGGTTCCGTTCGTATCCCTGTGCCCGGTTCTGTTCTTGAAACTGTTCGTTTCGATGGAGATTGCTTTGACATACTCTTGTTCACACGCTGCGTTTGGTATTTTGCTCTTTGGTCTCGCTGGATCGACTTCGATCGTGATGGCGGATGACGAGTTTTCGCCGCCCGCCAACTATTACAATGTCGCAACCGGCACCGGCGCGACGCTCAAGTCACAGCTCACCTCGGCGATGTCCGCCGGTCATATCCAACGCTCCTACGGCGACTTCCGCAACTCAGCGTCGATCCACGACCAGGACCCCAACAATCCATCACGAATCCTCTTGGTATACAACCTCGTATCGGTGTCCTCCACATGGAACAGCGGACAGACCTGGAACCGTGAGCATGTGTGGCCTCAGAGCCGTCAGCCGGGGAGCGCGAGCAACTCGACACGGGGCAACCTTGGTGATCCACACGCGTTGCGTCCGTGCAACCCGAGCATCAACAGCTCACGCGGGAACAAGCCATTCGGCAACGCGACATCCACCGGCAACTTTGGTAGCCTGGGCACCTTCTACTTCCCGGGTGATTCCGACAAGGGCGATATAGCGCGATCATTGTTTTACTCGGCGACTCGGTATGCTTCATCCGGGCTGACACTCGTCAACGGCGTACCGGGTGGCAATCAGATGGGCGATCTTGCATCACAAATCGCTTGGCACTACCTCGATATCCCAACGACCTTCGAACGCCGACGCAACCACGCGATTTACAGCGCCTCATTGAACCCGGCATTCCGGACCAACAACCGCAACGCGTTTGTTGATCATCCAGAGTTTGTCTGGTCGGTGTTTATGGATCAGAACAACGATACCACGCTTTGGTTTGGTGATCTGGAACCAGCGAATGGTGCTTCGACCATTGATATCAGCCTCAATGTGCTCGTTGGCGAGACCATTGATCCGATGGCGTTCACACTCAACAAGGGCGGCGTCGATGGCACCTACTACACAGTATCAGCCTCCGCTGGGCTGAGCACATCGCACGAGGATTGCTACTACGCGTTCTCGATGACCAACGGGCTCAGCGAATCAATCTCGCTCTCGGTTGACCCGAGCGTCACCAGCAGCACCGGATCGTTCGTCGGTGACCTCACTGTAAACAACCTCGATGTCACCACCCAAGGCGGCGCGGGCAACGGGTCAAACGATGTCGACGACATCATCTTTGTCAGTGTCGATGTGTTCAACCCGGGCAACGGGTCGTTCGCGAGCGGCTCAGATACCAATACACTCAATATTGATCTCGGAACCATCGCGATGGGCGATGGTGATATAACGCAATCGTTCTCGTTCTTCAATATCGCTGCCGGCGGGGCGTTTGGTGCTCCGATTGATGTCGAGTTGATCTCGAGCGTTGGTGATACGAGTTCGTTGATGACCAACTTTGTCGAAGTCAGCTCATTGGCTCCAGCCGGGAGTTCGGCGTTCGATGCGATCCTTGATGACCAGGCAGATGGCGCATTCGCTGCGACTTATACCTTCCGGGTGTATAACGACCGCTCACTCTTTGTCGGCGTCACCACTGTCGAAGACCTGACCCTCGTGCTTTCGGGCGTCGTTGGCGAAGGCACAGGGTGTCCTGCGGACTTCGCAGAGCCATTTGGCGAGCTCAACTTCTTCGATGTCAGTGCGTACCTCGGGCTGTTCTCAGCTGGGGATCTGGCTGCGGATCTCAACGGCGACGGGGCTCTCAACTTCTTCGATGTCAGTGCCTTCCTCGGGGCATATGCGGCTGGATGCCCATAAGAGTTCCTTGAAGACGACCGTGCGAATCGGGGCGATGGCTCCTACACTCGTGCATGAAAACCATCATCGAGCCGTTCCGTATCAAGTCCGTCGAGCCCATCAGGATGAGCACACACGATGAGCGTGTGGTCTGTCTTAAAGAGGCCCATTACAACCTCTTTGCGATCCCATCGCAGGATGTCATGATCGACCTGCTGACCGATTCGGGCACCGGGGCGATGAGCTCTGAGCAATGGGCTGCGATCATGCGTGGCGACGAGTCGTACGCGGGGGCACCGAGTTGGTTCCGTTTCCGCGATGTGATGGTGGACATCACCGGTATCGAGAATGTCTTGCCCACGCATCAAGGTCGCGCCAGCGAGCGGCTATTGGTCGAAGTCATGATTGGGCACGGCAATGCAGGCATCGGCAAAATCGTTCCCAACAACGCACACTTCGATACCACCCGTGCCAACATTGAGCACAGCGGGTGTACAACCATTGATCTGCTGACCCCAGAAGGACAAGACCCCTCGACCGACGCACCGTTCAAGGGTAACATGGACCTGGGCGCACTCGAAGCCTTGCTTTCTGAGCGGGCGGACGATGTGCCGTTTGTTATGGTGACGGTCACCTGTAACAGCATCGGCGGGCAGCCTGTATCGCTTGAAAACATCAAGGGCGTGCGTGCGATCTGTGATCGGTTTAATAAGCCGTTCTTTCTCGATGCGTGTCGATTCGCAGAGAATGCCTGGTTCATTAAGCAACGCGAAGCTGGGCAGGGCGATCGCCCGGTCGAAGATATCGCCCGCGAAATGTTCGACCTGTGCGATGGCGCAACGATCAGTGCCAAGAAGGACGGGATAGTCAATATCGGAGGGGTTTTGCTCTTCCGTGATAAGACCCTGTTCGACGCGACAAGCAATCTGCTGATCTTGACCGAGGGGTACATGACCTATGGCGGGTTGGCCGGTAGAGACTTGGATGCCATGGCAGTGGGTTTCCGCGAAGTGCTCCGCGAGGACTATCTTCGGTATCGGATCCGCTCGACCGAGTATCTGGGCGAGAAGCTGCTCGAAGCGGGGATCGAGATCGTCCGCCCGGCAGGCGGACACGCGATTTATATCGACGCTGCGGCATTCTGTCCGCATATCCCGTCCCATGAGTTCCCCGGACAGGCATTGGCCTGTGCGTTGTATGAAGAGGGCGGGATCCGGAGTTGTGAGATCGGATCGGTGATGATGGGCGAGCATGCCCATATGGAGCTGGTCCGGTTGGCGATTCCTCGTCGAACCTACACCCAATCCCATATCGATTATGTCATAGAGATCATCCTCGAAGTCCACAAACGCGCCTCGTCGCTTGTTGGGTATCGGATCACCGAAGGCCCAGAAGCTCTCCGTCACTTCACCGCGAAGTTCGAGCCGATCAAACAAGCCGCACCAACTTGCTAAGCACTCAGTTTGGCTCAGTTTCATCCCCGGAACGGCGTTGTGCAGAAACTTGCACAACTCGTTGACCGATCGTGTCAATCCCCCGCCAAAGCCTGCTTACAAGGCTTTGGCCTGCTAAGATGAGAGCACATGAACACCGTTTCACTTCCAGTTATCATACAAGGCGGCATGGGGGCAGGAGTCTCCAGCTGGTCACTCGCCAATGCGGTCTCACGCGCCGGTCAACTCGGTGTCGTGTCTGGAACGGCCCTCGATGTCATCTTGGCCCGTCGGCTTCAGGTCGGCGATCCGGGTGGTCATATGCGAAGAGCACTCTCGCACTTCCCGATCCCGGGTGTCGCACAGCGAATCATCGATCGATACTTCATCGATGGCGGCAAGGGCGAAGACGCGTCGTTTAAGTCCAAGCCGATGCCTGCCCAGAAGCCATCTCGCCAGCTCGAAGAGTTGCTTGTTGCTGCGAACTTTGTTGAGGTCTTCCTCGCCAAAGAAGGGCACGATGGGCTTGTTGGTGTCAACTTCCTCGAAAAAATTCAGATCCCGAACCTGCCTTCGATCTTTGGATCGATGCTCGCGGGTGTCTCACACATCTTGATGGGTGCTGGCATCCCCAAAGCCATCCCCGGCATCCTCGATCGGCTCGCCAAGGGTGAATCGGTCGAGCTCCGCATTGATGTCGCTGGATCAGAGAGCGGCGAAGAGCATTTCTCTGAGTTCGATCCACAAGCATTCTGCGATGGCGAAATGCCCGAGATCGGGCGACCTGATTTCCTTGCGATTATCTCCTCGGCGACACTCGCCAATATGCTCCAACGCAAGTCCAGCGGCAAAGTCAACGGGTTTATCATCGAAGGCCCCACCGCTGGCGGGCATAATGCCCCGCCGCGTGGAAAGATGCAGCTGAGCGTCGAGGGCGAGCCAATCTATGGCAACCGCGATGTCTGTGATCTGAGCGCCATGCGAGACCTCGGGGTCCCGTTCTGGCTTGCTGGTTCGTATGCTGAACCCGAGCGTGTCCGCGAAGCCCTTGAACAAGGCGCCGCGGGTGTGCAGGTCGGCACCGCGTTCGCGTACTGCAAAGAGTCTGGGCTGTCACCAGAGCTTATTGAAAAAACATTGATCATGAGCAAGGCGGGCAAGGCTGAGATCTTCACCGACCCGGTCGCTTCGCCAACGGGGTTCCCGTTCAAGGTGCTCAAGATGGCAACCACTCACTCGGATCAGGATGTCTATGAGAACCGCTCACGCATCTGTGACCTTGGATATCTTCGCCATGCGTACAAAAAAGAGAACGGCAAGGTCGGTTGGCGATGCCCATCAGAACCCATCGAGGACTACCTCAAAAAGGGTGGCAACATCGAGGACACCGTTGGACGCAAGTGTGTCTGCAACAGCCTGATGGCCAATATTGATCTCGGGCAGGTTCAAAAAGACGGAACGCACGAGTTGCCCATGATTACTTCGGGCGATGATGTCGCGGGCATTGCTCGGTTCCTCAAGCCCGATGCGGACTCGTACAGTGCTGTGGATGTCATTGAGTACCTGCTCAAAGAGTAGGAATCGGCAGTTTAGCACAAGACTGGACCGGAGCGGCACTGATGTCATCTGATGAATCCGAGAGACCACAGATTAGACTCGCACCCTGGCGCGAACGGTTACATGAAGTTATCTTCGAAGCCGACACCACGGCGGGCAAGACCTTCGATATCGCGTTGATTATTGCAATTTTGACATCAGTTGCGGTGGTGATTCTGAGCACACTCCACTCGGCGAATGATGAACCCTATCGAACAATCTTCCTTGCGCTTGAATGGATATTCACGATCTTGTTTACGATTGAGTATCTGCTTCGGCTGATCATCGTGCGTCGCCCGTTGGGCTATGCGACCTCGTTCTTTGGGATTATAGATCTGCTCTCGATCCTGCCCGCTTTCATCGGGATCATCGTGCCCGGCGGCGAGCGATTGCTTGTTGTCCGCACGCTTCGGCTTCTGCGCATCTTCCGAATTTTCAAGCTCACCCGGTATCTCTCCGAGGCGACCGTGCTGCGTGATGCGCTGTATGTGAGCCGACACAAGATCGCGGTGTTTATCACGACTGTATTGATTGTTGTGCTAATTTCGAGTGCGTTGATGCATGTCGTCGAGAGCAACGCGGGCAATACAGAGTTTGAATCGATGCCCAGTGCGATGTATTGGGCGATCATCACCATG
Organism: uncultured bacterium; assembly: GCA_913062615.1. GTDB lineage: Bacteria > Planctomycetota > Phycisphaerae > Phycisphaerales > UBA1924 > UBA1924. The sequence goes on from CAJXXI010000055.1 coordinate 14,175, forward strand.
ACCACGGTTGGGTATGGCGATATTGTCCCGATCACGGTGATTGGCAAGGCAACCACCGCGGTCTTGGTGCTTGTGGGATATTCATTGATCATTATTCCGACCGGGATTTTGACCGCAGAGATCACGACCAAAGCCGGCGGCCAGCAAGAGATAACCACCCGATCATGCGCGTCGTGCATGGCA
>CAJXXI010000056.1 GCA_913062615.1 uncultured bacterium
CGATGCCCTCTTCGAGTATGACTTCTAGAGCTCCCTCAACAGCATTCACATGAGCAACACCAGTAACTTGTGCAAATTGGTCGGCCATTCCTAAGCCGCCGACAGGATCGACATGCAGAGCACGCGGATCGAATCGAGTGCGGATGTCATCGAGCGTGTCATCGAGTACTTTTTTACCCTCATGAATCATCACAATATGATCACAGAGCTGCTCGGCCTGGTACATCACATGGGTCGAGAAGATCACGGTTTTACCGGCACTGTGTTCTTCATCGATTAGCTTCCGCAGCAATCGCATGTTCACCGGATCAAGCCCGGAGAACGGTTCGTCAAGAATAATCATATCTGGATTATGCAAGACTGATGCGATGAACTGCACCTTCTGCTGCATGCCTTTGGAGAGTTCTTCGCACTTTTTTTTATACACATCTTCAAGCTCAACGCGTTCGAGCCAGCCTTTGACGGTTTTGTCGAGCCCACGCGAGTCAAGCCCTTTGAGCCGACCGATATGCTTGAGGAATGCGCCGACCTTCATCTTTTTGTAGATGCCTCGTTCTTCGGGGAGGTATCCGATCCGGTCTTTGGATTCGACCGCCGATTTTTTGCCGAGCACGGACAGCTCGCCGCAGTCCGGAAAGAGGATCGACATGATCATCCGGATGGTGGTGGTCTTGCCCGCACCGTTTGGGCCGATGAACCCGTAGATCGAGCCTTGGGGGATCGCGAGATCAATCCCTTCGACGGCTACTTTGGAGCCGAAGGTTTTTCGGACACCGTTCATTGATACCGCAAGCGAATCAGAGTTCGTCATAGAGACCCCTTTGTGAGTTGGGTTGAGTGTATGCCTTTATCGGATTCCACACTGTCTGGTTGCACATTGGCGGGGTCAAATCTGCGATTAGAGCGTATATTCCAAGATTCTTGGCATACCGTTGCACCATGGCTCTCGATGTAATCGATCACAACCTCCAGTCCAAGCTCGATGAGCTGCGCGATCAGTTCGGCGAACTTTCGAACAAGCTCGAAGACCCTGAGGTGCTTGCAGACCACAAACAGGTCTCAGCGTTGTCGATTAAGCGGGCTGCTCTATCGCCGGTGGTGGAGGGGTATACGGCATACTGCGATCTTGTTGAGGAGGCAAACGAACTCCGCGAAGCAATCGCTGGCGATGACGCCGAACTCGCAACCATGGCCAAGGAAGAACTCCCCGAAATCGAGTCCAAAGCGAGTTCCATGATCGAACATATCAAGCAGACACTCGTCACGACCGATGATCGGGCGATCGGGTCGGTCATGCTCGAAATCCGTGCCGGCACCGGCGGCGACGAAGCCGCCCTCTGGGCACGCGACCTGTTGGCAGCATATACAAAGTACGCGACCGCCCAAGGGTGGAAGGTTGAAGAGCTCGATATGGTGACGGATGCTGGTTTCGGAGGCATCCGCCATGCGGTCATCAACTTCCAGGGCGATGGCGTCTGGCAACAACTGAGTTTCGAAGCAGGTGTGCACTCGGTCAAACGCGTCCCCGAGACCGAAACCCAAGGCAGAATCCACACAAGCACCTGCACCGTCGCGGTCTTGCCCGAGCCAGAAGCCGTCGAGGTCAATATCGACTGGGGCAACGATGTCGAAGAGCACATCACCACCGCCCAAGGGCCAGGCGGACAAAATGTCAACAAAGTCGCCACCGCGGTCCACATGATCCACAAGCCCACCGGCGTCGAAGTGCGCATGCAGGAGACCAAGTCCCAGGCACAAAACCGCGAAAAGGCAAAGCGGCTGTTGACCGCGCGGGTCTATGAGATCGAACGCCAGAAGATCGAAGCCGAGCGAACCGAAAGTCGGAATAATCAGATCGGTTCGGGCGGCCGATCAGAAAAAATCCGCGTCTATCGGTACCAAGACAACATCGTCGCCGATCAAAGGCTCGATCAGAAGTTCAACAAGAACAAAATCCTCGAAGAAGGTGATCTTGGCTCGATGTTCGACGCCTTAATTGAACAAGAAACCGCCCGTCGGCTTGCCAATCTCTAATCCTCTGAAAAACCATTGATTCTGGGCATACTTCGCCGATGATCAGGGTTCGCTTTGGAGCAGCGTCATCGCGGTTAGGAGGGGCTATAGTTCTTCTAAATCAACGGGTGAAAACCTATCGAAAACCAGTACCGAATGAGCAAGTGAGATTCGCAATCATGGAACGAACCGAAATTTTCGACAAAATCCAAGAAATCCTCGTTGACGCATTGGCGGTTGATGACGACGAAGTCACCAACGAAGCGACCCTGATCGGTGATCTCGGTGCCGAGTCGATCGATATCCTTGATATCTCGTTCAAACTTGAGCAAGAGTTCGGGTTCAAAATCGCCCAGGGCGAACTCTTCCCAGAAGGCATCGCCCAAGACCCAGAGTATGTCGAAGACGGCAAGATCACCACCAAGGGTTTAGAGCTGCTCAAAGAGCGCGTGCCTCACTTTGATCTGGCAAACCTCGAAGCCGATCCATCAGTCGAGAATGTCGCCAAGATTTTCACGGTCGATGCACTCGTCACCTTCTGCGACCAGAAGCTTCAAGCCGCCTAATACTGTTCTGGGGGACACTGCATGCGATGGATGTGGATTGATCGAATCGTCGAACTCGTGCCCAAAGAGCGAATGGTTGCGATCAAGCAGATCTCGATGGCCGAGGAACATCTCCACGATCACTTCCCATCGACCGCCACGCGCAAAGCGATGCCCGTGATGCCCATGTCATTGATCGTCGAAGGCATGGCCCAGACCGCCGGCGTGCTCGTCGGGCATGCAGAAGACTTCAAAGAAAAAGTCGTGCTCGCCAAGGTCTCGAAGGCCATCATCACCCGCGACGCAACTCCAGGGTGCACCCTGCGATATACAGCAACCATCGAGCAGATGACCCCGGCTGGCGCCTCGACCAAAGGCATCGTCGAACTCATCGAGCCGAGCGCCACCGGTGAGGGCAAAGCCGAGGTTATCGGACAGATCGACCTGCTTTTTAGCCACCTAGACCAGAACATGGGCGGCGTAGAATACCCCGAAGAGAACTTCGTCTTCAGCGAGTCCTTCAAAACGCTGATGGAGACTAGCGGGATCGAAGCGAATTTTTAACCGGTTCGGTGCCAAAATGCCGTATACTCGGGTGTAGAGACAGTGTAATAAACAGATATGCGGAGATTTGATATGCCAAGCAATGGAAAACGATCACTCGTACTCGCCCTCGGGCTCGTTGTCGTCGCCGGCTCGCTTGTCGGGTGTGGAACGATCCAAGAGATTGATCGCACACAGCGTCGAGCACACACCGCGATGCGAGGCCCGGCTTTCAAACGTTTAGTCCTCACCTACAACGAAGTCTACAACCTCGCCTACCGTGCTGACCGGTATGCAAAGGTCTTGCGTGATTCAGGGTCTGTCGATCCGGACACACAACTCAAGGCGTCAGAACTCGCCGAGGACCTTGCCCAGTTCGCCGACGATGTCGAATGGTCATTGGCAAACAACCAACGCATCCGCTCGCACCAGAGGCACATGAACACCTACTGGGATCGGTTCCTCGATCTCTATCCCCAAGACGAAAACTTTGCCGACGCGTACACCAATAAGGAAATGCGTAAGGTGACCCGCAAGATCGATATGAAGAATCAAGCCGAGTATGCAGACCTGCATACTTACGAGCATCATGATGCCCAGTGGAGCACACTCTTCCATGTCACCGGGCGTGATGTGTATACCGATCAGGTCAAAAAACAAGATCAGTAATCAGTTTGTTCAATCTAATCGAAGGCTCCCGGTTGGGAGCCTTTTTTTTATTGGTTTTAATCTCCTCCCCCGGGCCTCCGGGGGAGGTGGCTGCGCAGCAGACGGAGGGGGTCTTTCTTGTTCTCCAAGTTATCGATGAAGACCCCCTCCGTCTCACTTCGTTCGACACCTCCCCCGGAGGCCCGGGGGAGGCGATAAGAGGACGATTATGCGCTCAGTTCTTTGCGCACGATCGAATCAAACAGCCCATCGGGTGCTGGTGAACCGGTCCAGATCTCAAACTGCGCCTCGGCTTGCTTGACGAACATTTGTACGCCGTCGATCGTGCGATACCCACGCTCCTTCGCCGCCTTGAGCATCGGTGTCTCGATCGGGTTGTACACCGTATCAAAGAACACGGTCTCGGGTGCGAGGCTGTCCATATCGGGGATGGGGATCGAAAGCCCGTCGGGGTCCGGGCCGTCGGTCATGCCGACGGGGGTGCAGTTGATGTATAAGTCAGCAGAATGCGGAACTAGATCAGCTAAAGGTAGAGTTGTCGCCCTGCCTTCCCAAGTCGGATCGCGACTACTCATGAGTTCATCACAAAGCCCTTGAGCTCGTTCGGGCGATCGGTTGCAAATCTGAATGGTCGATCCAAGATTAAGCGATGCGACAGCGGCTGCCTGTGCGACGCCCCCGGCACCCTTGATGGTGATTGTCTTATTTTCCAGATCGGGTATGAGTCCTGGAATTAGTTGTGATATCCCAGTGATATCTGTGTTGTAAATGAATTGGCCTTCCGATTGCCACCCAGATTCTCCTTTGTGAGACCACACATAGCCATCATGAAAATAGGTGTTGGCTGCTCCATCCAATTTTGAGAGATCAGCGGTTTCGGATTCTCCTTTTACACGAGCTGTGATGCAGTGTGATGGAGTTGTCGCGAGCTTGGATAAATGTGATTTATGCGGAATCGTCACACTCGCACCAACAAAATCTAACCCTTCTTGATCAATCAACGAGAGTATCGTCGCTTTAAACGATTCATAACTCCCCTCCACAGGCATCGGCACATACACCCCGTCCCACCCGATCTTCTCGAACCCCGCATTATGAACCATCGGCGACATCGATTGCGTCACCGGCCACCCGATGATGCCGTAGACTTTGGTGGTGGGGGTGATCGAGCGGAAACGGTAGAGCCCCAAGAGTTCAGCGAGCGTGGTCTGCCCTGGCGCGGTGGTCGATTCATCCCGCAGGCTTGCAAAGGTCAGGAATCCGCCAAACTTGGGCGCCAGCACTCGGCTCATCAATCCAAACTCACCCATGCACAGCGCGATGGTCGGTTTCTGGCGATCGGCGAGGATCTCGAAGAGCTCAAGGTTGTCACGGATCGAACGCGCCCGATATGCGATCTTGATCACCGAGCATGCGGGCTCTTCTTGCATCGCGATGATCTTGCGTGTGAGGTCTGTTGGGCGAGCCTCAAAGTCGTGGGTGGACAGGATCAGCCGGGTCGTGACCGCGCGGACCTGCTTTGGATGGTTCACCGCCAGGTTGATTTTTTGACGGATGTTCTTCGATCGCGTGTAGGTCGCGAGCTCGACATCGATATACGCCGGGGGGGAATCGCTCGTCCCAAGTGCTTCAAACAAGGCAACGCGTTCGTCATCGTCGCCGTGATATTCGCCGCCCTCCCAGTGGGGCCTACAGGTGACGATGCATGGGAGCGGCGAGACCTCGACAAGATCGAGGACCCGATCGATGCGATCCTGAAGTTGCTCGACCGTACCCTTTTCATCGTCGGAATGATCTTCAAAGTAGACATCAACCCGAAACTCGACCATGTCCGCACCAAACTCGGCGGCCAGCGTCGCGTCGCGGAGTGTTTCGGAATGATCCTCGACCATCAATGGCACGCAAATCTGTGTCATACGGCGGCACCGATCGAAAGAGGGCGGAGGGTGATTCGCCCTGAGCAGGCGACGGGGAGGTTGTCCATATCGGCATCTGGTTCCACAAGGCGGACATCGCCTTTGAAATCGACTGAGCCGTCGTCGTTGTCTTTGTGTTTGGTCATCGTGACGCGGATCGAGGCGCCCGGGCGGACGAATGCGCCGTATTTAAGAGCCCGTGCCTGGGTCAGCACCCAGGGCAGCTCGGCCGTGTTGTCCGGGTCAAGGAACAATCGACCGGCTTGGGTCATCGCTTCGAGCATCATGACTCCTGGAAGCACCGGGAAGCTCGGGAAGTGATCCTGAAGATATTCCTCGGCACTGCTTACATGCTTGAGGGTGAGGATCTGGGTGTCGGTGCGTTCGAGGACGCGGTCGATGAGGTTGAAATGCATGGCAAAGGATAGGTCGCATGATTGGCGGGCGTGCTATTGTTGTCCGTGCCCACGATCCAAGATCATGCTGTGTGCGTTCGTCACTGGGATTGGTCCGAGACCTCCCAGACGGTATCGCTGATGACCCGTGAGCACGGGCTGATCCGGTGTATCGCCAAGGGCTCCAAACGCGAGAAGTCCGCGTTTTCGGGTGGTCTTGAGATCGCGACGATGGGGCATATGGTTGCGATTGTCAAGCCCAACTCTGATCTCGCCCTCTTGACCGAGTGGGATCTGATTGAGCCGATGTATCTGATCCGCCAATCGCTCGACCGGTTCCACGCGTGCATGTTCGCAATCGATCTCATCCCTCGGCTGATCAACGATCATGATCCACATCCGTTTGTCTTTGACGCATTGATGCAGTCGCTTGAGGCAATCTCATCGCCGAAGGCGTGCGCGAGTTCTCAAGGCATCCACGCCCAACTCGCGTGGTACCAATGGCAGCTGCTCGAGCATACTGGTGCTCGCCCAGAACTGATGGCCGATGTGTACACCGGCGAAGAACTCGACGAGGACGCGCAGGTCTATGGGTTTAGCCCAACACTCGGCGGGTTGACACTCGACCCAAAGCACATCGCCGACGAGCGCTCATCAGTCGCATTATCGGACACTTGGCGTGTGCGTCGATCGACGGTTGACTTGTTGCGTCAGCTCCGATCCGGTGCGGAATCTGTCGAGTTTTCCTCGGTTCCAGAGGAACATCTTGTGCGATTGGGTGGATTGCTCGCATCGTATATCCGGTTCGTGATCGGAACCGATGTGCCTTCGAGCAGTTGGTTATACCCCCAGATCTAGTGGTTCCAGTTGGGGGTGCTGGGGAGTAATGCCAATGAAAACAGTTTCTAATTGGGTGATTGATGGGTAAATACCCGGTGGTTTATTGTCGATAGAGACCATGAGGGACAGCTTGCGATGGATCGCTTGTTGATATTAGAAGCTGAAGAAGTCGAAATTATTAGATGGATACGAAACTTCTCGATGACATTTTGAACTGCACCTCCCTCCCCTCATTGCCCGCGGTTGCTATCCGTGTGCTCGAGCTGACCTCTGATCCAGATGTCAAGATGGACGAGCTTGCCAAAGAGATTCAGTTCGATCAAGGGATCTCTGCCAAAATACTTCGCACTGTCAACTCCAGTTTCTATGGACTCCGCAAGCGGTGTTCATCCATCGATCACGCATTGGTGATGCTCGGGTTGAATCCGGTCAAAACTCTCGTGCTCGGGTTCTCGCTCGTGTCATCAGTTAAGGGGGAAGACGGCGATGAGTTTGATTATCTAGGATACTGGGAACGCGGATTGACCACCGCGGTCGCGGCAAAGTTCGCTGCCGAGATGGTGGGTAATAAACAGACCGCAGACGAATCGTTCTTGGCAGGGCTATTCCAAGACATCGGTATGGTCGCGCTTCATCGGACGATCGGACAAGAATACATCGAAGTCATCAACAGCACCGATGGCAATCATGGCAAGCTCACCAAGGTCGAGCTCGATGCATTCGATGTTCAGCACGCGGTTGTCGGGGCGATGATGTGCGAGAACTGGAAAATTCCGCACGAGATAGTGATTCCTGTTCGGTATCACGACCACCCGACCGCATGCCCGCAAGAATATTCCCAGACCGCGCGGTGCGTAGGGTTTGGCAACATGATCTTCGATATTCTCAAGGCGGAGAATCCGACCGAGCCGCTCCGAAAAGCCTATGCCAAAGGGATTAGCTGGCTCGGACTCAGTGAATCACAGGTTGATGAACTCATCACCATGACTGCCAAGGTCACCAAAGAACTCGGTAACCTGTTCGTAATTGATGTCGGGTCAATCCCTGATCCAGATGAAGTACTCGCCAAGGCTGATCGGCAACTCATCGAACTCTCGAAAAGTCAACCGATCGAGGGATTCGCAGCCAAGCATTTTGCAGAGTTGATCGACACACGCGACGGCACCGATCCATTCACCGGGGCACTCAATCGTGATAGTTTTAATGTCGCGATCAGAGAATCATTTACATCGGCGTACAAGGGCAAGTTCTGTCTCTCCGTAGTTCAACTGACGCTCGATGGGTACGACGAACTCGCAACAAGCATCGGCGATGCTGCCCAGGACGAGGTCGTCATCGGGACATCTGTTCTCTTACGCCGACACTTCGAGCACATGGGCGGGGTCGTGTGTCGGCTTGCCGACTCGGTCTTTGCGGTTGTACTTCCGGCAGTTGGACGAGCCGAAGCAACACAAGGCTCGAGCTTGTGCTGCGACGAGTTCACCAAGCGGATTGCCAATTGGGTATCAGATGCCGATGGGGTCAGCGAAGTTGTCAAAGTATCGATCGGCGTTGCGTCGCTCGATGACGACACACGCGCGATGATGAAGACCCCCGACTTGCTCGTCAAAGCAGCAAGCCGAGCGGTACTCGCAGCCAAGGCAAGTGATGGGTCAACCGTCCGCGCATTCGTTCCACGCAAAGCCGCCTAACTGCTTTACATCGAGTTAAGAATGAGGTTCGCCGGGGAGCAATCGCCCCAGTGTGCACCGATCAAATGGATAGGCATCGTTGACCGCGAGCAGATCGTCGATCGTGACGGCCTCGATTTTGGCGAGCTCGTCTTCGAGTGGCAGGTATTCGCCCGTCATCGTCCACAATCTACCCAATCGCTGCATCCTGTCCCCGGGGCGTTCGGACCCAATCGTCGCAGCGGTCGCCATCTTAGAACGCAACCCCGAGAGGTCTTTCTCGGTGATGGTGTCCTTGAGCGAGCGAATCTCTTTGAGGATCACATCCCAAATCTCATCGAGTTTTTCAGGATCACCCGAAGCGTACACATAGTAATCACCGGTGCCATCGAGCCCGTCGTACCCGGCTTGTGCTTCTTCAGCGATACCGGTTTCGATCAATGCCCAATGGAGCTTTGAGTTGTCTACGCCGCCCAGGATCTGGGCGAGCAATGCCGCGGCATACCGCTGATCATCGTTGGTCGCGGGTGCTTGGGCGATGCCGATGAGGTATCCACGATTGACCTGCTCGTCCTTCATCGTGAACTCGGACGGCGAAACCGCAGGCACCGAGATATCGCGTTGCCCGACGCTCCGCTGCCACCCTTTGCACAGTGCGTCGATCTGGGCGACGGATTCATCAAAGTCCAAGTTCCCCGCAAGCGCGACGACCGTTTTATCCGCAGCGTACCGCTCGTTGAAATACCCCGCCATCTGATCGCGGGTGAGATTCGAGACGGATTCTTTCGTGCCCAGCACACGATGCGAGAGCGTGTGGACACCATAGTGGCGGGCAGTGGATTCTTCGTAGAGTTTCCAGAACGGGTTGTCCTGATACATTGCGATTTCTTCGAGGATGACATTCTTTTCGGTGTCAAAGTCATCGTTGCGCAGTGCAGGGCGCATCATCTTCGAGAGAAGCTCAGTTGCAGGCGAAATATTCTCTGGGATCACATGAGCATAAAAGCAGGTCATCTCGCGTGAGGTGTACGCGTTGTTTGAGGCGCCCAGATTATCAAACCCTTGGTTGATCGCTTCGGCGGAGAGATCTTCGGTGCCTTTGAACATCATGTGCTCAAGGTAGTGCGACACCCCCATCAGTTCAGTCGCCTCATCGCGTGCGCCCGCTTTGACAAAGAAACCGGCAGCAGCAGAGTGTGCCTGGGGGTCGGTCTCGGCGATGATGGTCATGCCGGTATCGAGAATAGCTTTTTTGAATGTAATGCTCATGGACACATGGTAGGTTCGTCCAACGCTCGGCGAGACCCGATCGAATCCACGATCGCCCGGCATTCAGCTTCTGGGTCTTCACTCGAACATACAGCACTCGATACGGCTACCCCCGGGCACCCGGTCTCGGCGAGCTGGTCGATGTTGGCGGGGGTAATTCCCGAGATCGCCAGCATCGGCGTGTTCTTGGTCTGGGGATTGCAGAGATACTCTTCGATCAATCCAAGCCCTGCGAGTGTGGGTTTGGCTTTGGTCGTCGAGGCAAAAACCGGACCGATGCCACAGGTGTCCGCGCCCTGCTCGATCGCTTCGGTCGCATGTTCGATAGTGGGGCAGGTGAGCCCGATCCATTTACGAGTGCCAAGAAGCTCACGAGCAGCAGCGATCGGCAGATCAGACTGCCCAAGGTGCACACCATCAGCATCAACCAACTGAGCGATATGTGCCCGGTCATTGATCATGACATGAAGGCCGTGATTGTGCGCACATTCGACGAGTTGCCCAGCGAGTTCAAGCAGCTGAGCGTCGGATATGTCCTTCTCGCGGATCTGGATACACTGCGCACCACCGGCGGCTGATCGCTTGATGATCTCAATAGGATCATGGTGGGTGCACAGCGATTTGGTGATCAACACACACAGCGTCCATTGCGGGCAAGCCGGGCTCAATGCCAGGATCGTGTGCTTCTCGATGGTGTAGAGCTGATACCGGATGGTTTCGAAGTTTGAGCCCGAGTGCCCGAGTGCCTTTGCAGATTCTTCGATGACGCGCAGCGCTTCGGTGGCGCGTTTGGCGGCCGCCGAGACGAGATCGGGCATGCCCAGCGAACGGTCCGATTCGCCAGCAGCGGTGATATGTGTGCCGACATCGCCGACAGTATCTCGGGAAGTGATCAACGCATCGGGCTCAAGATGGAGTGATTCGATCGCGGATCGCAGTTGATGGCGGATGGTCTTGCAGGATTGGGCGATCTGGGTATCGTCGAGTACAAACCGGGCGCAGTCCTCGATGACTCGGATCCCCTCGCGTGTGCGGTTGAGGTTCGCATCGATCATTCGCAAAATGGCGGCGGTGTCTGGATTCATTGAGCCCGATCGGGTGAGGAAATTACGATTGATTTTCGATGCAAGTGGTTAATGGTCAAATGCATGCACACAATACGCGGTGAGCGATTCAGATACCCAATCCTATGGCCTCGAACCAGCCGATGCACCCCCAGACCTGCCCGGGAGTGTTCTGATCGGTCATGAAATTGAAGATGTGCTCGATTCATTAGCCGCTGACCTGTTTGTCCATTCGAATAACTGTGTGAGTTCCTTCGGTGATTTCCATCTCGCACTCTCACACGGCCCGCTCCAAGAGCGGCTGATCATGAAACTTATGATCGACCCCAAGTACAGATCTTTGCCTTGGGCCCAGACCCACCTGTGGTCGATCGCCGAGCCGATGGTTCCGCCGGGGCACGAAGATCACTCGATGACCCATTGGGAACAGATTACCGCGGATGCCGGTGGGATCCCAAAGGAGCAGATTCATAATATTCTTGGGCACCAGCCCACCGGGGCGGGGCAATATTCCGATGAGCTGACCAAACATCTCGAATGGCGAGAACGCGGGCACGATCGGCTCGACTTCGTACTTCTGGGTGACGAGCCTGAGCTGATCGCGGGGTTCGATGACCCTGCAGACCAGTTGGTCGGTTTTACACCTTGCCAGTCCAGAATTGTCATGTCCCGCAGGTTGATCAACGCATCAAGATTCATCGGGATAATGGGAATCGGGGCCCCGGGGCGGGCTTTGGTCGAAAAGGTGGTCAAAGATCCACAAGAGATCGGATATTCACCAGCTGGTGGCGTCCTGCGATGGTATCTCGATGGCTACGCTTGCCATCACACCCAAGAAGAATCCGAAGAGTAAAGGACCGCCGTGAACCGACCTTCAGGCTATATCCAATCGAACGAACGAGTGACTTTCTCGATCAAGTACGAAGACAACGACCTGCTCGTTGTCGAGAAACCTACGCGCGTCGTGACGCAGCCGGGGGTCGGGCATGAGCACGATACCTTGCTCAACGGCTTGTTTGCCAAGTACAGCAAGCAACTCCAACAGCTCGGACAAGCCCGAGACTACGGGCTCGTTCATCGGCTTGATAAAGAAACCTCAGGCGTTATGCTCGTGGCGCTGACCGCCGCGGCATATGACGGCTTACGCAAGCAGTTCGAAGAACGCAAGATCAACAAGTACTACTGGGCGTTGTGCCTCAAGGCGCCCAAGGAACCCCAAGGCGTGATCCGCCGACCGATCCTCGAACAGCTCAAACGCAAGAACCGGTACACCTCGATCCGTAAGGCATCGATCTCGAACGCAGGCAAAGCTGCGGTCACGGCGTATCGAGTGCTTTCAGAAAGCAACAAAGCAGCACTGATCGAAGCGCGTCCTGTGACTGGTCGTTTGCATCAGGTCCGTATCCATATGGATCTGATCGGTGCAGCGGTGTTGGGTGATAAACTGTACGGCCCGAACATCGTCAAGCATGCATCGCCAAGGCTCGCGCTCCATGCGCATCGGATTGTGTTCACGCATCCGATCAAAGAAGAGTCAATGGATATCAGAACGAAGTGGCCTAAGGATTTGCGGACAACGCTCAATCGGCTCGATATCCCAAGGCCAGATCTCGCGCCGGCTCCTGAAGAAGCCGGCACACCCGACAATCTTGGTTAATCATCGGCTCCTTTAATCTACTATCAAAGCACCAATGAACTCGCGTGCCACACGATCAGCGAAGAGGAATCCCTCGTCGGTGAGCTGCCATTGGTCTGCATTTACATCAATCAACCACCCTTGATCTTGGCACATGGTGGCGGCGAGATTCAGTTTCTCAGCAGCATGCAATGGCTTGGCCTGGGCAAGTGCGATCTGGGCATCAACCCCCTGAGCGAGTCTGATTGAGGTCATCAACAGATCCATCAGCTCGCGCCGATCATCGGGTGCTTCATAGTCGCAGATCGGCGCGAACCCATGATCGTCGAGTTTGAGATAGTCATTGAGCCGAGGGGTGTTCTTCCATCGTGCACCGCGGAAATGTCCTGACGCACTCGGTCCAACCGCGAGCCAGTCTTGGCTCGTCCAGTAGTACATGTTGTGCTTGCACTCGGCGCCGGGCTTGGAATGATTCGAGACTTCGTACCGATCGAATCCGTGTTCGCGCAGGGTCTTGATGGTGTGCAGATACATCTCAGCTTCGGTACCGTCGGGCATCTGGGCGAACTCGCCCCGGCTCAGCCGAGCGGTCATCGCGGTGCCCGGTTCGTAGGTCAAACCATACGCCGAGATGTGCTCAATCGGAAGAGCCAAGGCTGTGCGCAAATCTGTGTCCCATTGTTCGATGGTCTGACCCGGAACAGCAAAGATCAGATCAAGCGATATGCGTTTGATCCCGGCTCGCTGAAAAATGTCGATCGCCATAGGCACCTTGGCCGGATCATGGATCCGATCGAGTGATTTGAGGTGGGTCGGGTTGAAGGACTGGGCGCCCATCGAGATCCGGTTCACGCCACCCTCTTTGTACACCTGGGCGAGCTCTTCAGAGACCGATTCGGGGTTGTTCTCGACGGAAAACTCGCCGATCCCGGCGTGGATATCTGACATGTCGAATAGAGTATTGAGTTCTTGGAGGATTATTTTCCAGAGCGAGGGCGCGAGCAGCGAGGGGGTTCCGCCTCCGACGAAGATGGATTTGAGCGGGAGTCCTTGGGCAAATGGTGCCTGTGCACGCAGTTCTCGGACGAGCCGATCGGTGAAGATTTGTTGACGATCTTGCTGATCGACGATGGAGTAAAAGTCACAATAGTGGCATTTGTGTGAGCAAAAAGGTATGTGTATATAGAGCGAACGAGCAATTTTGGCGTTAGAGTGGGTGGTTGGCAGATCGTCTTGATCTTGAAATACCATGCCCGATGTGCCAATTGATCGTTGCTTCGTGAGCGAAAAGGCGGTATTGTCCGCCATAGGAAAATCCTCCGAGGGAAATAGGTCTTTGGAGCGATGCAGGAAAGGGTAGGTCGGTTTTGGAAGTCATCCTTGTTCGTGTTACAAAGAATGGTTCGACCACCCCGGTGCCTCTGTCGCATGAGCGGACGCTCGTGGGTCGGCTCGATGATTGTCATATCCGGGTACCGGCAGCAGGGATTTCTCGCAAGCACTGCGAGATTGTCATTGCTGATGGATCGATTATTATCAATGATCTTG